>JAQTNZ010000435.1 GCA_028713595.1 Methylovulum sp.
GCGACACCGAACCGCCGTCACTGGCAATCACGCCCAAAGGCTGCCCTAGCTTGCTGTCCAACACATCATTCACCCACAAGCCGGACACATCAATTAGCCCGGTTTCGCCCAGTGTTATTGTGCTAGCTTGTAAGATATCCTCAATCGTGACCGGATGCAGGTTGACCGTCCCGGATGGAGCGATAATCGTACCTTGTAAATTAAAGCCCGTTGCCGCCAAATCTAAGCTACCGTTTTCCGGCAGGTCTAACAGCGCGGCTTTTTCCAAGCTGACCGTACCATTGGTTTTGATATTGACATGACTGATGCCTGAGCGTTTGAACAAACCTGCCGCGAGGTTTAAGGCCGCTATTTCAGTAGAACCTTTGGCTTTTACAGGCAAAGGTGCCGCATAAGCTATATCCACTAGATGTTCGCTCTTATTAAAGGCCACATCTTGTTTACCAAACAAATGGTTATTGCTTAAATCCAAGTTAAACGAACTCCCCGCCGCGCGTTCAGCGGCTGTCCTTTGCAGGGTTCCGGCAATGGTGGAACCGTCTAGCGTCGCGTTCAAAAGCGTCCCGTAAGCAGAAACCGCCAAAGTGCCGCCCGCTTTACCTTCGGTATAGCCTGACTCAAAATATTTGACCCCTAAACCTGGAATCGTCCACGTTTCGGTCACACCCCATTTAGGATGGTTGCTGGACACTTGCCCTAGGATGCTGTCGTAATGGCGGTTAGGATCAGCTTCGGCAATATCATAAATTTTGCCATTGGACACCAATTTGGTGGTTTCGATATAACCGTCCTGATACAGCACCGAGCCGCCGGAAAAATCAATCTTGCTGCCTGTTTGGGTGACAACATCACCGCTGGATGTCAAATTGACTGTACCGCCTGAGGTGCTGCGCTCGTCGATATTACGTTCAATACGGTCTACCGCGCCTTTGATGTCCGCTATCGGGATAGTGGCGGAAACCAGTTTGCCATCGGCATCGTATTTCAGCGTCGCATCGCGGATGTCCACGGTGACTTTTTTGCCATACAAAACACCGTCACGCTGCAAAGGCGAATCCCTCAGCTCATTTTTGCGCAATTCTATGGTGAGGATATTGCGCTCCATCGCCACTTTCACATCTTTAACGCCGGACGCATCAACGACACTGCCCGATTCCATGAAAATCCGCGCATCACCTTTAGCCGTGCTGTCGCTAGGGTCATCAACAGCGCTGATGCCGATATTGCCGGATTTCGCCTGCACTAGGGAATCGTTGTGCAAATAGACATCATGCCCGCTGATGTCTATTTTGGAACGGGTTTGGGCTTGGGCGTCTATCGCGGTAATCAGATTGCCCTTTTCATCTTTTGTGGTGTCCAGCGTCACGCCCGTGAAACTGCCGCCGCCCAAATGCACGGTCGCTTTTGTGCCTAAGCCATCATCCAGGGCGACGCTTCTAGCCGTGGCTTTAGGCAATAATTTGCCGCCTGTGCCGGACGGGTCTTGGATGCCTTCACGGGCCAGTAACCTGACCGAGCCATTCAAGTTGACGGATGTCGTTGCCGACACCGTACCTTTTTGGTTGACGGCAAATCCCATCAGACTGGCGTTACCGCGTTCCGCCAAGATTTTGCCCATAGTCTTGTTATTGACTTCGCCACCCGTGCCGACTTCAACCAACAAGCCACGAATATCCGAACCGCTACCCGCTTCTTGCAGATACACCTTGTCTTTTGACGCCGCGAGTATCGTTTGCCCGTCTGGTGTTTCGATAGTCCCGGCATTGTTAATAATCGGCGCGGCGATAATGACCCGCCCGCCCGCCGCATTGGTTTTGATCTGCGCGCCGGGTTCTATGATTATCTGGACTTTGATTTTTTGCCCTTGTTGGTCAAGGACGGGATTGCCTTGACCATCTTTAATATAGGTTTCGCCATTGCCTTGCAACGCCGCACTGCCATCGGTGGCAAAGGCGTTGGTCAAGCCGTTTTGGAAAGTCGTTTCGCTAACGCCCAAGGTGGTGGCGACTAGCGAGTTGACATTGATTTGTGAATTGGCACCGAAGACAAAACCGTTTTGGTTGACCAAATAGACTTGCCCGTTGGCGGTCAAAGAACCCATGATGCGGCTGGCATCCGCTTGATGGATATTATTCAACGCAACGGAAGTGGTGTTGGGTTGGTCGAAACGGACGCTATTACCTTGGCTGATATTAAAGCTCTGCCAATCAATGCTGGCCTTGTCGGTACTTTGGTTGATGGTCATGGCACCACCGGACACCGCCGCCGTGGCTTGGCCTTGCGTGGCAATATCGACAGGCGTAGTGGAAAGCGTGACCGGATTGACTGGTACAGGCAGTTCGGCATGGGCGAATTGTGGTATGCCGGAACCAATAGCTAAACCGCTGGTGATGAGGGCGCGTATGGCTAAGGCCAAAGGTTTGGCTGGGAAAACTTTTTGATTGTTCCCACGCTCGGCGTGGGAAGGCATCATCGGACGCCCTGCGTCCCGTATCGCTGGAGCGATACGGGCGGCATTCCCACGCCGAGTGTGGGAACGATTCAATAAATCTCTCTTAATCATCATACTTAGGCCTTAAAACTCATAAGCCAAACGGAAATCCACCCGCTGGTTGCCAACATCGACCGTGCCTTGTTTTTCCAGCGGATACGCCCAATCAAATTCACCCAGCCAATGCTTGAAAAACTGCAAACGCATACCCGCACCCGTGCCAGCCAGGCGGTAATAGGTAGGATTCGGGGCAAGCGCGTGGTCTATCCATAAATAGGCATAATCGAAAAACACATACAGACGGAAGTTTTGCGCGAACTCCCATTGCGGCTTTTTCAACTGCGGGCTTTGCACTTCCAGCGATAAATTGACACCATCATCGCCCAGTTGTTGGGTTTGATGATAGCCACGCACGCTTTGCGGGCCGCCAGCGGCGAACTGCTCGTTACTGATAAGCGGGGTATTGGTGATTTGGCCGGAAGCACGGGCTGCCAAACGCATATCCCAAGGCAATTCACGCAAGTGTTTGAGATCGGAAGTTAGGTAAGCGAATCCCGCTTTGGCTTTGAAGCGGCGGTTTTCAAATTCTTGTTGGTCGTTGCCAACCCCATCCAAGGAAAAATGGATTGCCGAACTCAGTGATGTTGACGTACCGGGATAACGCCAACTGGCATCGTAACCGACTAAAAACGGCAAATAGCTGATCGGCGAGGTTTGCTGGTCTTGACCTTGTTGGGTAACGCCCTGATTGAAGCTTTTATAATCAAAGCCCAAATTCAGATTGTGGTTGTAGGCTGCTAGTCCTTCTAATGGCTTTATCAGCCGCGCGCCATAAATTTCGCCCGTCCCGACCACGGA
>JAQTNZ010000436.1 GCA_028713595.1 Methylovulum sp.
GTATGCTGCTGACCTTGTTCGGCTTTTATGGCTTGCTGTTTGCCATCACAGAATGCCGTAACAGTGCCGTGGGCATTGTCCTGGTGTTTGCCTTGACCGGCTTTATGGGCCGGACCCTGGGGCCGGTATTGTCGATGTACATCAAAGCCTTCACTAACGGCCACGAGCTGATTATGATGGCGTTGGGCGGTACTGGCGTGATTTTCTTAGGCCTGTCCGGTTACGCGCTGACCACGCGTAAGGATTTCAGCTTTTTGGGCGGATTTTTGATGGTAGGCATACTGGTGGCGTTTTTGGCCGGTATCGGCGCGGTCGTATTCTCCATCCCCGCCCTGTCGCTGGCGGTATCGGCGATGTTTATCCTGCTGATGTCCGGCATGATCCTGTTCCAAACCAGTTTGATGGTCAACGGCGGCGAGACTAACTATATCATGGCGACCGTCAATTTATATGTCTCCATCTACAACCTGTTCTTGAGCTTGTTGCAAATCTTGGGCGTGGTTGGCGGCGACGACTAACATCGCTGCTGTGGGTTTTTCAAGCCCAGCTTAAAGACCAAAGGACACGCGGGCATAAACCTTCGTGTCCTTTTTTGTTGGCATCAGTTCACGGGCAATAATAAGCTTACACGCCATTTTGAAGTGAAATGAATCGATTTAGCCACTATCAACCCTAAATTAAGGCAATTAATCACATCCGCACACCATTAATACGTTATGATAGGGGCTGGCCGCCCTTTGCTGACTGGCAGCGGGCGGCCAATCCCCCCTAATTTGACATTACCAAAGGCTTTTACATTTATGAATATCATTAAAAAAACGGCACTGACTTGCTTGATGGCGATTTCTTTAGGTGCAAGCACCTTTGCAGTCGCAGAAGAAGCAGCCAACGGTTCAGCCGCCGCCCTGCCTGAAACGATAGTGCACGTTGAAAAAGCGTTGGAAGAAGTCAATAAAAGTGATTTTTCCGCTGCCCGTTTACATTTGAAAGCGGCGCGTTCTTCTTCTGAAAAAATCACTGGTCATGAAGCCATCGTGAAAGAAGCCAACGCCAGTGTGATTCAAGGACAAATCCAATCCAATAAAGGCGATGTCCAAAAATCGGCTGACGAGCTGAAAAAAGCCTTAGGTTTGTATAAATCTTTATGATCTGATGGCCTAACAAAGCTGTTAGATTAAGGCCCAAGGCCATCGGGAAGGCCTTGGGCCTTTTTTTATGCGGGTGGTTTGGGGTGCTCTTAAAGACACGGGCACATAAGGCGGGAGGGCTATGGTGTTTGCACGGCGATGGTGCAGCGGGCATCCTTGCCCACTGCCACAAGCCAGCTACCTTAAAGGGTAGCGGCGTTGCTTAGGGCTTAAACGATTAAGCTTCTTGTTCGGTGCCGGCGTAGACTTCCACGCGGGCTTTGAGTTTTTGGCCGGATCTGAACGTCACCACCCGACGGGCGGTGATCGGTATTTCTTCACCGGTTTTGGGGTTTCTGCCCGGACGGCTGCTTTTGTCGCGCAATTCAAACTTGCCGAAACCGGAAATTTTTACTTGTTGGCCTTGTTCCAAAGAGCTTTTGATTTCCTCAAAAAACAACTCCACCATTTCTTTTGCTTCGCGCTTGTTCAGGCCCAATTCGTCAAATAATTTTTCAGCAAAATCTGCTTTTGTTAATGCCATTTAGTCAGTCCCTCAGTTTCGCATTGATTTGATTGGTCAACCTAACCAAAATTCTGGTCAATATCGCATCAATCTCAGAATCGGTTAGCGTTTGTAGATCGTTTTGTAAATGTAAGCTTAAGGCAACGCTCTTGCTGCCCTCTTCAACACCTTTGCCACGATAAATGTCAAAAATCACGACATCTTGCAACGTGGCCTCGCCGCTGTCTTTGATACAGTGGCTAACGGCATCGGCGGAAATGTCTTCCTTAACGATTAAGGCCAAATCCCGCCGTACCGATGGGAATTTGGACAAAGGCCGGAAAGCGGGCACTTGCTTTTCCAGCAATAAGGCTTGGTCGAGATCGAACAAGAACACTTGCGTGTCAAAGCCCAGTTGCTTTTCCAAATTAGGGTGCAGCATCCCCAACCAGCCAATAGGCTCACCCGCCTTTGAGACAATCTCGGCGCATTGTCCAGGATGCAGGGCGGGATTGTTAGCCGCCACAAACCGCACTGGACGGCCTGTTAAGGCGAACAAGGCCTGCACATCGGCTTTAATGTCGAAAAAATCGACTTTACGGGACTTTTCCGCCCATTGCTCAGGACACACACTGCCCAAGGCCAAACCGGCCACGCGGCGTTGCTGATGGGTCTCACCGTCTTTTTTAAGAAAGCGCAAGCCAGTTTCAAACAGCCTGACCCGATTTTGTTGGCGGTTGGTGTTGTACAGGGCCGCTTTCAACAAGCCACACCATAAGGTGGTGCGCATAATCGCCAGTTCCGCCGAAATCGGGTTTTTCAGGCGTATCACTTCATCATCGGGAGCCAAGGCGGCTTGAATGTCTTCGTCAACAAAGCTGTAAGTGATGGCTTCCTGATAGCCCCTGTCCACCAACAGGTCGGCAACGCGGCCAAGCTCGACCACACTTTCGCAGGCTCCGCCCAACTCCGAACGCATTAACAGGCTACTGCTGGGCAATTGGTTATAGCCGTAAATACGCGCCACTTCTTCGATCAAATCGGCTTCAATGGCAATATCAAAACGAAAGCCTGGCGGGGTGACTTGCCAACCTTCCGGCAGGGTTGCCACGGCCATGCCTAATCGTTGGAAAATGTCAGTGACCACGGCGTTATCGGGCGTAATGCCTAATATTTTTGCTATGCGTTGGCTTCTGAGCAAAATCGGCGGACGCTGCGGTAAGGTGGCGGCGGTCGTGACTTCGGTGATTGCACCGACATTGCCATCGGCAATGTCAACAATCAATTGTGTGGCCCGTGCAATAGCACGGTCTTGCAAGGTGGCATCGACACCGCGTTCAAAACGGTGTGAGGAATCGGTATGCAAACCAAAACGGCGGGCTTTGCCGGCGATGCTTTGCGGGGTAAAAAAGGCACATTCTAAAAACACATTGCAAGTGCTGTCGCTGACTGCCGACGCGCTACCCCCCATCACCCCCGCCAAAGCCAAAGGCTGGCGGGCATCGGCAATCACCAAGGCTTCGCCGTCCAGCTTGATGGTTTGCCCGTTCAATAAAGCCAGTTCTTCATCGGCGTTGGCCCAGCGCACACTGATGCCGCCCTCTAACTTGTCGGCATCAAAAGCGTGTAAGGGTTGACCCAACTCCAGCAATACATAATTGGTGACATCAACCACCGGCCCTAAGCTACGCAGCC
>JAQTNZ010000437.1 GCA_028713595.1 Methylovulum sp.
CCCGCATGGAATACTTTGGTGTCAGGTGCATCTTCGCCCGGCAGGCCGGAAATGACCGCGCCTTTTTGGTAGTTGTCAGGATAACCACCTGCCGCCAGCACCACGCCTAAGGCGGGGCGTTCATCCCACGCGCTGGTGGTCTTGTCCAAGTCGCCCGCCAAGGCCGCCAGGCACAGCTCCACTAGGTCGCTGTTCAGGCGCATCATAATCGGTTGGGTTTCGGGGTCGCCGAAGCGGCAGTTAAATTCCAGCACCTTGACCGTGCCATCGGCAGAGATCATCAGGCCCGCGTACAAAAAGCCCGTATACGGCAAACCATCCGCCGCCATGCCGTCTATGGTGAGGGCGATGACTTCGCGCATGACGCGCTCGTGGATTTCAGGTGTGACGACAGGGGCGGGCGAATACGCGCCCATGCCGCCGGTATTGGGGCCTTTGTCGCCATTGTCGCGGGCTTTATGGTCTTGCGAGGTCGCCATCGGCAGGGCGTTTTTGCCATCGGCAATGACGATAAAGCTGGCCTCTTCGCCTTGCAGGAATTCTTCGACCACCACCCGATGTCCGGCTTCGCCAAAGGCATTGCCGGCCAGCATGTCTTTGACGGCATTGATCGCTTCTTGCTCGGTGGCGGCGACAATCACCCCTTTGCCAGCCGCCAGCCCGTCGGCCTTGACGACAATCGGCGCACCTTGCTGTTTAATATAAGCAATCGCTTGCGCCTTGTCGGTAAAGCTTTGGTAGGTGGCGGTCGGGATATGATGGCGGCTTAAAAAATCCTTGCAGAACGATTTGGAGCCTTCCAATTGCGCGGCCTGTGCGGTAGGGCCAAAGCATTTCAATCCGGCGGCTTGGAATTGGTCAACAATGCCCAGCACCAGCGGCACTTCCGGGCCGATGATGGTCAGGCCAATGCCGTTGTCTTGGGCAAACACCAGCAAGGCCGGGATGTTATCGACCGCAATGGCGATATTTTCAACACCAGGTTCCAGTGCCGTACCAGGATTGCCAGGGGCGACAAAGACTTTTTTGACAAGAGGGGATTGGCTGGCTTTCCAGGCAAGGGCGTGTTCGCGTCCGCCGCTGCCGACGATGAGTATATTCATATTAGGGATGTTTGTATTAATGAATTAAGATGGGATATTCTAAGGAAAAATACCGTATGGCTAAAGATCACGTATTTTGCTAAGTCCTGATATTGGGTTGACATAAATAAGCCCTTTAGTTTGTGCAGCCTTAACCTTTTTATCAATCATTTGAGTAAAAGATATTTGTTCTTCAAGAACCAGAACTACATCCTGTCCATCAATAAAAATGGTTCGAAGAGCTTTTCCTTGCACCATGGATTGAATTACGTTTTCACTAAATCCTTGGATAGATACAAACAAGCCTCTTCCATACATTTTTCCTTCGACTTTTGTAGCAAATTGGTAGACAGACTCATTATTTGCCAGCTTATCATGCCATTTGGCTTCGATAACATAATGTTCGCCATCAAATTTTAATGCACCATCTATTTGTTCACCAATAACACGGAAAGGTTCTGTAACCTCAAGAGCATCAAGTCTAGCTAGTCCAGCGAGAATTTTCTCTAATGCATAGCCGCGTTGCTGTGGTTTGAATTTTCCCGCATGAAGTTCAAGAAATTCGTTTCGAAGTTCAGACAAAGAGTTTCGATTTTTTTGTGCTTGTACTTCGGCGGATTCTCTTGCTTGACGTTCGGCTTTAGATTTTGTGTCTCGTATTTCTTGAAGTTGCCGAAGATGATTAAGATGGCGTTCGGCTTCGTTCCTATCTAATTTTTTTAGTTTTTCAAAATAATACGGGTCAAAATGATCCCACTTCAAGAGTGAATGAAGCATTGCCCTAAATGGGCCTAATCCGCCATCTGCTCTTTCGGAAAGCGTTTGAAACATAAGATTGATCATGGCGGATCGAGATAGCTTCTTTTCTTCAGGATTCTCAATTAGCTTAAGCTCTTTTTTTTCGCAAACATGATTTGTGAAAAATGTATATATATATCTTTCTTAGGCCACAAAATTGAGAGAATACAATCCCGCATACAACCCTTAATATCTGAGGGAAAACTCACCGTATCTTTATCCTTTTATATTTTGATATTATGGAATTTTAATTTCCAAATTCTTTTCTCAGCGAGCGGTGATGAAGATATCAATGCCTAAAATGCCGCATTCCCGTAAATACCATCGCTATCCCATGCTCATCGGCGGCGGCGATGACTTCGCCGTCACGCATGGAGCCGCCGGGGTGGATGATGGCGGTCACGCCCGCTTCGGCGGCGGCATCAATGCCGTCACGGAAGGGGAAGAAGGCATCGGAGGCCATAGCCGAACCGGATACCACCAAACCTTCATCAGCGGCTTTGATGCTGGCGATTTTTGCCGAGTACACGCGGCTCATTTGCCCCGCGCCCACGCCGATAGTTTGGCCGTTCTTGCCATAGACAATGGCATTGGATTTGACAAATTTGGCGACTTTCCACGCGAACAGCATATCGCGCAGTTCCTGCTCGGTAGGGGCGCGTTGGCTGACGATTTTCAGGTCAGCGGCGGTGATGACACCCTGGTCTTTATCCTGTACCAGCAAGCCACCGGCCACCCGTTTAAAGTCCAACGATGCGCCTTCTTGCTCAGGCCATGCCCCACACTCTAAAACACGGATATTTTGCTTGGCGGCCAGCACGGTTTGTGCCGCTGCGCTGATGGTCGGGGCGATAATCACCTCGACAAACTGGCGGCCAATAATTTCGGCGGCGGTCTGTGCATCCAGTTCACGGTTAAAGGCGATAATGCCGCCGAACGCCGAAGTCGGGTCGGTTTGGTAAGCCAAGTTGTACGCGCCCAGAATGCCGTCCGCTTGCGCCACGCCGCAGGGGTTGGCATGTTTGACAATTACACAGGTCGGCAAGTCTTGGAAGGATTTGACGCATTCTAAGGCGGCATCGGCATCGGCGATGTTGTTATAGGACAGCTCCTTGCCTTGCAGTTGCTTGGCGGCGGCAAGCGTGCCGGAGGCTGGGGCTTTTTCACGGTAAAACGCCGCGTTTTGGTGCGGGTTCTCACCATAACGCAAAGCTTGGTGATGCTCAAACTGCAAGTTTAAGGTGTCAGGAAAAGTGCTGCCGTTGAGCTTACCCAAATAATCGGCAATTTGCGTGTCATAATTGGCGGTATGGGCAAAGCATTTGACCGCCAGCTGAAAGCGGGTCTGCCCGCCTAACTGGTTGGCATGGGCGGTCAACTCGGTAATGATGGGCGCGTAATCGTCAGGGTTGACCACCACCGCGACATCGGCATGGTTTTT
>JAQTNZ010000438.1 GCA_028713595.1 Methylovulum sp.
GGCCGGATTCAAATGGCTGGCGCGGTTTATCGCCTACCTTAGCCGCTGGTGGACGGGCATTGAAATCCATCCGGGCGCGCAAATAGGCCGCCGGCTTTTTATTGACCACGGCATGGGCGTGGTGATTGGCGAAACGGCGGTGATCGGCGATGATTGCACGCTGTATCATGGCGTGACCTTAGGCGGCACTACCTGGAAAAAAGGCAAACGCCACCCTACCCTGCATAATGGTGTGGTCATCGGTGCGGGCGCCAAAGTCCTAGGGCCTATTGATATTGGTGATGGGGCTAGGGTAGGCTCCAATTCGGTGGTGCTCAAGCCGGTGCCGGCCGGTGTCACCGTGGTCGGTATTCCGGCGCATATCATCGGCGGGCAAAAAGTGGCGACGCCTGAGCCTAGCGAAAAAGACCGCCCGGTCAACTTTAACGCCTATGGCGCCAGTGCTGACACGCCCGATCCGGTAGCCTCGGCCATCAACCGGATGCTGGATCATATCAACGCCCTTGACAAACAAATAGAATCCATGCAAAAAGCCATGAATACGGCGGGAATCACCTGCAAAAACCCGCCGCTGTGTGCGCTGGACGGCTGCGAAATAAAAGACGGCGACCGCACCGAACACTAAGCTTTTCCCCAAAACCGTTATGTCAAACGCAAGGTGGCCCTGATGGTTATATTATGGACAGATGCCCTTATCTTTATACTGTGCTTTATAGTGCTGGCCTGCGCCCTGTATCTGCGCGGTAAGGAACACATCCAACGCCCGTTGCGGCAAATAGGCCGCAACACCACGGGCATGGTGTCGCTGACGGTGTTGCTGTTTTTTATCGGCATAGGCCTGTTGGATTCGGTGCATTATCAGGCCTCCGGCAAGGAGGCCCAAAACACGGCGGCCAGCCATGAAATCATCAGCGTCTTGGACGCGTGGGCAGCGCCTTTGCGCAAACAAGGCGAAAAAACCTACTCCGCCCCGTTCGCGCTGACGCTGTACAGCAAGGAAATGCTCACCGAAGCCGATGGCACTGTCTCGTGGGGCTATCCGCGCTTGGCGTTCGGTGGCCGCCATCTGGACAATCCGCAGCAACATACGGCCGATGTCCTACAAAAAACTGCCATCGGTTTGGCGCAAAGCCTGGGTTGGATGGCGCTGTTGTCACTGGCGCTTTGGGGCGGTGTGAAAATCGGGCGGCACAAGCTGGTGCCGCACCGTAGCCAACAAGCCGTTTTCTTGACGGCGGCGGCGATTTTTTGCACGGCTTATACCTTATGCTACCTATCGCAGTATTATCACGTCTTGGGTACGGATAAGGTCGGCGAAGATGTCTTTTACCAAGCCATCAAAAGCATCCGCACTGGTTTGGTCATTGGGACGCTGACCACCCTAATTATGCTGCCTATGGCGGTGATTTTCGGCATCCTCGCCGGCTTTTTCCAAGGCTGGGTAGATGACCTGATCCAATATGTGTACACCACGCTCAACTCCATACCCAGTGTCCTGCTGATAGCCGCCGCCATATTAATGGTGCAGGTCTACATGGCTAACCATGAAGGGGCCTTTACCAGCATCATCGTCCGCGCCGACTTGCGGCTGTTATTTTTGTGCATGATTTTGGGGGTCACCAGTTGGACAGGCTTATGTCGCCTACTACGCGCTGAAACCTTAAAATTGCGCGAAATGGACTATGTGCAGGCCGCCTATGCGCTAGGCGTAAAACCCGTGACGATTTTAAGCCGCCACATCCTGCCTAATGTCATGCACATCGTGCTGATTTCCGTGGTGCTGGATTTCAGTTCGCTGGTGCTGGCCGAGGCGGTGTTGTCATACATCAACATCGGGGTTGATCCGACCACCTACAGTTGGGGCAATATGATCAATGGGGCGCGGCTGGAAATGGCAAGGGAGCCGATGGTATGGTGGTCATTGTCCGCCGCTTTCATTTTTATGCTGGCCTTAGTGTTGGCGGCCAATTTGTTTGCCGACACCGTCCAACAGGCGTTTGACCCCAGACGCAATAACCTATAATCCGGCCCACGCCCTCATGGAACACTTCGTTTTTTACGGTTATCTGATAGCCACCCTCGCCTATAGTGCCTTGTTGCTGTTGGCTGTGCTGAACCTGAAAAAAAACCCGGTCTCCCTGCCCTTTATCATCGCCATCACCTTTTCCTTGCAATGGGCCGCGTACATTGCCTTCACGCAATATGGCCCCCCTAGCCCCACCAGCGGCTTACTGATAGCCAACAGCCTGATCTGCGAGACACTACGCAACGCCGCCTGGTTTTTTACCCTGGGCGTGCTGATATCGCGGCAACACCATAACCATAATTACACCCTGCTGTTGCAATCGCGCTTCACCTATATCCTGGCCGCGTCCATTGTCTTTTTGCTGGCTTATGAAATGTCCGAAGACTTGCGCCAGCAGATTAAACAAATCATCGGTTATAAAATACAGATACGGCTCATCGCCCATCTCATTTTCGCCATTATCGGGCTGGCGATGATCGAACAACTGTACCGCAACGCCAGCGCCGAATTCCTGTGGGCCATCAAATTCCTGTGCATAGGCCTAGGCCTATTATTTACCGTCGATTTTATCGTCTTTAGCAAATCCCTGTTATTCACTAGCTTGGATTACAGCCTGTGGGGGGCGCGCGGCATCATCAACGCCCTGATCGCGCCGTTACTGGCCATCGCCATGTACCGCCTGCAAACCCACAGTGTCAACGGCATCAGCTTGTCAAGGGCCGTCGTATTCCATAGCACCGTGCTGATGGGCACGGGCCTGTACCTTATCCTGATGTCCTTGGCAGGGTATTATATCCGTGATTTTGGCGGCACCTGGGGTGAGTTTGCCGAGATTGTCTTTATTTTTCTGGCGATTATGTTATTGCTGGTCGTGTTTACGTCCGGCAAAGTCAGAGCGGTTGCCAAAGTCTATTTCAACAAGCATTTTTTCAGTTACCGCTATGATTACCGCGAAGAATGGCTGAAACTTAGCAAGACTATTGCCCGGCTAAATTCGTTGCCTGAACTCTCGGCCGCCATCATCAATACCATGGCGGATCTGGTGGACAGTTCAGGGGGCGGCTTATGGCTAAAGGACGAGCAGGGCGATTTCTATCTTGCCGAAGCTAAAAACTTAGGCTTTGATTCCCCACAGCACGTTGCCGCCAACCATTCCATGATACATTTTCTGGCCCATAAGCAATGGGTGATAGATTTTTACGAACTGTTGGAAAACCCGGCAAAATATGCCGAGGCCGACTTGTCACAATGGAGTCCTGCGGAGAAAAAAGTCTGGCTGATTATCCCGCT
>JAQTNZ010000439.1 GCA_028713595.1 Methylovulum sp.
TTCGGATTCATTACTCGGCGATTTTTAAAGAGTTGGCGATGTGTTTGGTGATAGCGTCGTAGGTTTTTTGCTGGTTTTTCGGGTATTCAAGATACAGCGTAAGCGTTTTGTCTTTACCGTAAATGGTTTTTTGATAAAAAATTTTTCCGTTTATAAGCCCAGAAATGACAAACCAATTATTCTTTAGCTGTTTATAGGTCACTACTTTAGTTTGGTTTTCACTGATTCCGCCTCTGGAGCCTTCTCGGTACGCATCAGCAAGACTTGGATAATCGTCCGGTATATTTTTATCGTAGTTTGAGCCATAAACCCGTAGGCTGGCATCGGTTGCTTTAGACAGAAACACTTGTCCGTCACCATTATCTGCCTCACCTTGAGGAAACAAAATTTCTTTAGGATAAGCGATGGAATATGCAAAACGCGTATTGTGATAAATAGCGTAAGTAGGTTCGGCAAACAAGGGCTTGCCGACAATTGCGGCAAAAGCAAACAGGATTACCTGTTTACTTATGGCATTTTTTTGGTCGGCCGTTTTCAATTGCAATGGGGCTGTCTGCCAGAAGCTTGGGCTTGCTGAAACAGACTCATTGCTTGTGGCATGTGTTGTTCTAGATCTTGGATGCGTGTGGCATGGGCTGGATGGGTGGACATAAATTCGGCAGGCTCTTTGCCTTGCGATGCCTGCCCCATTTTTTGCCATAAGATGACGCTTTGTCTGGGATCGAATCCGGCTTTTGCCATTAACTCTTGACCAATGACATCGGCTTCGCTTTCTTGAGTGCGGCTAAACGGCATCAAAACGCCGTATTGTGCGCCTAAGCCCAACAAGCCCAACGTCATTGGGTTTTGCCCCAACGTTGTCTGCCCAATAATGTTCATGCCTTGTTGCATGACCATTTGTTGCGATGCCCGTTCATTGCTGTGTTTAGCTAAAACGTGTCCGATTTCATGGCCGATTACTGCCGCCAATTGGTTTTGATTGCCGCCGACCAGTTTGATGAGGCCGGTATACACCCCGATTTTATTGCCGGGTAAGGCAAACGCATTCAGCGATTCATCCTGAAAAACCACCACTTCCCAATTGCCTCCCGTTTGTTGGGTAATCGCATTGGCGATGCAATGGGCAAATCGGTTGGCTTGAGGATTGCCGCTGATGGGCTTTTTGGTTTTTAATGCACTGAAAGTCTGCAAACCCATTTGGTCGATTTGCGCTTCTGGCATGACCAAAAGCTGGTTACGTCCTGTCGGGCTAGTCGTACAGGCGGCTAAGAGAGTAGTCGTAAGCAAAACAAGGAGGTTTTTTTGCAACATAGTTCAAACGTCAGTTGGAAAATAAAGCCGTCATTTTAACGTAACTCGTTATGGGAAGTTTAAAAATGTGTGATAAAAATGAAGCGACCCTTAGGGATACCCATAACGAAATGTTGGACTTGGGCCTTATTCACAGGGCGGTGTAGCTTAAGGAGAATATCAAAGGAGAGTCGCTATTTTTGCGAAAGCTTGTTCCGGGGCATCCTGCCTGAACAAGCGGCAAAAATCACGCGACCGCCAATGCCTTCGGCTGCCCGCGTTCGTCCTGCTCCTGCCGCGGTGCACAACTCCCCTCCGGTACGCTGCGCACCACTGGCCTACGCAAATGACTTGACGCCGTATCGGGATGGCCTTGCATATTGACTACGCTTCCGCTCGCGCTCCAACTCCGTCAACACGCCCGGCCCCTACGGCTACGCGGGGGTCGTCGTACACCGCTCCACTATCGTTACACTTCCTGTACTCCTTCAATGATGATTATAGAAAGCGGGTGGGTGAAAACTGCCTAGCTTCTGGGAGTTGTTCGCAGTTTGCGATGGCCTTATGAAAAATGTCGTCTGCATTGACAGGGCCCAAAATGTCACAGAATGCGTGATAAATCAGATGCACAATTTCCGCGAGATTTTTTTCGGGTAAATTTTCTGACCAAATAAAGCTATCAGCATCGCTTAACCAGGCATTGATTTGCAATTCTATTTTTTTGTTGGAAAAATTCTTGTTGATTGACAATTCGCCTAACGCTTCAAAAAAATCACTTTTATTCGGCAGATAGTTCAGAAGCTGTTCGATAAAATGCGCAAACATTTTGGCGTGTAGCGGAACATCATTAGTCGGCGTTGGTGGCAGGATGGCTACGATAGAAGGCGGTGACGTATTAGGGGTAATTTCAACCTTAGCCACATCAGCTTCAATTTGGGTGATGGCTTCTGGAACAGAGACAAGCGCCTCTGTTTCGGGGGCGATAGGAGGGGCTTTTTCATGAAGTAATGATAATGGGTCGATTTGTAAATCGGATTCATGACCCATCATTTCGTGAAATTGGCCATATAACGGTTTTCGTATACCCGCATCGATACCAAAGTCCGAACAAATTCGGGTGACGTAGGCGATTAAGTTGCTGATGCTGTCCTGTTGGAAACTTTGCTCCAAAATTTGGATGGCTTCCAGTCGCTGCGCTTCAGGCAAATGCGGTTCGAAACAAACCCAAGCGACTTGCCGACGACGTTTTTTCATATCACTGCCCATATTCACCTTCTTTTATGTGTCGCTGGAATCCAAACGTTTTTGAAATTCTGGATAACCAACTTCGTAGTGTTCTGTGTAATCCAATCCGCGTTGTTCATGTAATGTGGAAGCACGGATACCGATGGTTTTTTCCAATAATTTAAAAAAGCCGAAAGCCAGTGGAAACGCCCATAAAAATGCCGCTGCAATTCCCGTCAGTTGGATGAATAATGCCGAAAAAGTGAAGTCCCCTTTAGGGAACAAAGCAACGGCTAAGGTTCCCCAGACGCCACCAAAACCATGGACAGCACAGGCTCCCACTACATCATCAAGATGGAGTTTATCCAGTAGTTTCAAGCCTATCAAATAAAAAATACCGCCAATGAAGCCAATGGTAATTGCCGACAAGGGTGTGACGTAGGCGGCTCCCGCCGTGATACTGACTAATCCTGCGAGACTACCGTTAACTGTGGAAGATAGCAAGACCGGTTGTTTGCGTAGATACATCATTAATAGTGTGCCTAGGCCACCTGCACAGCCGCCTAGATGGGTGTTTAATAAGACTACACCCAAATTGTCTTTTTCCAAGCTGGCGATACTGCCGCCGTTGAAGCCAAACCAGCCTATCCATAAAATAAATCCCCCCAATGTCACCATACCCAAGTTATGTCCAGGGATTTCGCGGGTTTCGCCATTTTTACCATAGCGGCCTAGGCGTGGCCCCAAGACCATTACTCCTGCCAATGCACACCAGGCTCCTACAGAATGTACAACAGTGGA
>JAQTNZ010000440.1 GCA_028713595.1 Methylovulum sp.
CCACCTGCTCTATGGCAATATCGATTTCTTCACCGTTTCTTTGCACCCGTGCCGTGCGCGGCTGCAAACCGATCAATTCGCGGATGGCACTGGAGGTTTTGCCCCTGGCACGGGTTTCCAAGGCCGTACCCAAATTGATGAAGGCCAAGATCACCACCGCCGCTTCAAAATAAGCGTATTTTGCCAGCGAGGGCAACGCGGCATGGTAATCAATGACCACGCAGGAATACAACCAAGCCGACCCCGTACCTAAGGCAATCAGGGTATCCATATTGGCTTGCCCCAACAACAAGGATTTGACCGCCCCGCTATAAAAATGCCAGCCGGAATAGGCCATAATGCCCAAGGACACCAAAGCCAGCTCAGGCCATAGCCATAAGCCCGCCTGTGAGCCAATATCAGGCAACCATTGCCAATGGTCGGCCAGCATCAGCAACACCCCAAAAAAACCGGCCAGCCCCGCTTTTTTCAGCAATTCCCGATACCTTTGCAGCTCCTGCCGCTCTTGTGCGTCCGGGTCTTCCAGCCCTTCCATGACCGCCGCGTCGTAACCCGCCTGTTTGACCGCCTGGGTCAGCAATAGCGGATCCGCTTGCCCGCTCACCGAGGCCGAATGGTCGGCAAAGTTGACGCTGACCGCACTGACTCCGGCAACCGCCGCCAAGGCGCTTTCCACCGCCCCTACGCACCCGGCACAACGCATACCCGCAATCGACAAGCGGACAACTCCGTTCTGTTCTTCTGTATTCATGGTTCACCTAAACGGACAAACTAAAGCGAGACAACGGTATAACCGGCACTGGCGATAGCGTCTTTGATGGCGGCGAGGGTGGTCTTTTCGGCAATGAAATCAACTTGCACCTGCTGCTCTTGGCTGGAGGCCTTAACATAAAGGACACCTTCCAGATCGCTCAGTTTGTTGGTCACGCTGGCCTCGCAGCCACCGCATTTCATGCCGGTCACATTTAATAGGACTGATTCACGCATGGTCTACTCTCCCGATAATTGTTGTTATTTTTATGGACAATTGTATGCTGCAAGCTATAAATAACTTATTTAGGCATGAAAACGGCTTTTCAAGATTTTATGGCCTTTAACCCGAAAGGTTTGGCCGCTTTGGCAACGTTATGTCATGCCCGTCTTTTGGCCTAACTATATTACGCTCTTTGGCCGCTAAACTAAATTGAACAGCGGCGTTTATTCTTGGTACGATAACAACCCAATCCAACCGTAGCTATGACCATGCAATTACAAACGATCACCCATCAGACTATCGCGCTGGCCGGTGTCGCCCAAGCGGCGGCTTTGGTGCAACAGTTAGCCACCACCGGCACCGCAGAGGCCAGCGCACTGGAAGCGAGCATCGGCAGTATCTTAAAAATAAATGCGGACACTGTGCTTGAGGTGTATGGCAACTTGGCCGGCATCCGGCTGGGGCTGGAGCAATTGAAATTGCAAATGACCGCTTATAAAATCGCCAACGCCGAACAGGCGCGTTATTCCGCCTCGCTGGTCTTTTTGGAAAACCAGTTGTCCAAACAGCCTAAAATGCTCAAAACCATCACCACGGGCGTGGAAAAAGCCCAGACGCAGGCCGAGCATTTCGGTTTGCTGCATGAAAACGTCTTTGCCAACCTCGCCAATATTTACAGCAACACCCTCAGCCAATTGCAACCTAGAATCATGGTCAACGGCGACAGCGCCCATTTAACCAATACCTATACCGCCGATAAAATACGCGCCTGTTTGCTGGCGGGCATCCGGTCGGTCATCCTTTGGCGGCAATGCGGCGGCACCCGCTGGAAATTTTTGTTCCACCGCAAAAAAATCCAAGCCGAATTGGAAAAATTGTTGGCACAGGTATAAACCCAATGACCTTACTGATAGAGGCGGAGCATCTTTACCGTTATTATGGCAAATACTGCGCGGTCAACGATGTCAGTTTCACACTGGAACGGGGGCAAGTGCTGGGCTTTTTGGGGCCTAACGGGGCAGGCAAAACCACCACCATGCAAATGCTCTGTGGCTTGCTCGCACCCAGTGCCGGACACATTAACATCAATGGGATAGACCTGTTGGCGCACCCCCAACGTGCCAAACAAACCTTAGGTTATTTGCCCGACACCCCGCCACTTTACAAAGACCTGACCGTACAGGAGTTTTTGCGCTATTGCGGACAATTGCATGGCATTGCCAAAAACAAGCTTCCCCAAGCGCTTAGACTAGCCCAAGAGCGTTGTGGCTTGCAAGAAGTCAGCCGACGGCTGATCGGACAACTGTCCAAAGGCTTTCAACAACGGCTAGGCATTGCCCAAGCGATCTTACACAATCCTGAAGTGATTATCCTGGATGAGCCGACCGTAGGCCTGGACCCTCTGCAAATCCGCGAAATCCGTGCCTTAATCCGCGAATTGGGGCAAAGCCACGGGGTCATTTTATCGACCCATATCCTTAGCGAAGTCGAAGACTCTTGCACCCACGTCCAAATCATCCACCAAGGCCAACTGGTCTTGCATGAAAGCGTTGCCGGCCTTAGGCAACTGATGGGCACGGGCATCCTGCAAGTGACTACCCGCCTTGCCCCTGACCTGAAACGCCTAGCCGCCATCGCCGGGGTTATCCGCGTTGAACCTCTGGCCGCCAACCAAGTGCATATCCATTACCATGCCAGCGACAACCCCACCCAAACGCTGATGGCGGCCATTATCGCCGCCGGTTGGGAATTGCAAGAACTCACCCCTGTCAACAAATCGATGGAAGAGATATTTATCAGCCTGACCGAGGACAAGCAGCCATGATGTTCACCATCGCCACCCGCGAATTCAAGACCCTGTTTTTATCGCCGGTGGCGTGGAGCATTTTGGCGGTATTGCAATTGATATTGGGGTACGTGTTCTTAAAACAAGTGGAAACCTTTATGGTTTTGCAGCCCAAATTGGCGGCTATCCCCAATAGCCCCGGCTTGACTGACTTGATCGTACCGCCTTTGTTCGGCAACGCCGCGATTATCTTATTGCTGGTAACACCCCTGCTGACCATGCGCCTGATCGCCGAAGAGCGCCGCAACAAAACCTTGCCGCTGTTGCTGGCCGCCCCCATTGCCAACACTGATATTGTCATCGGCAAATTTTTGGGCTGTTTTGGTCTTTTGGCTATCGTCGTCTTGCTCGTCACCTTGATGCCATTGTCGTTACTGATAGGCCGGGAGTTGGATATTGGCAAATTGTCCGCCAATGTGCTGGCGTTGCTGTTGCTGGTGGCCGCCCTGACCGCCGCCGGACTGTATTTGTCCTGTATCGCCGCGCACCCGATT
>JAQTNZ010000441.1 GCA_028713595.1 Methylovulum sp.
CCCAATGGGCAGATGACTGGCGCGGATTATCCCCACTTAAGCTAACGCCCTAGCCAAAATTGCCCCTTCAGCCGCCTCGATGCGGAATTTACCGCCCGAAAGGTATATAATCTGCACCTAACCAGAAGCCGGTGCTGAGTTTGCCGGCCCCACCCACCCTTCCATTCGCAACTAGACAATAAAGTTATGGACTATTCTATAGAAACCGCACCGTTAGAGACACTTGAATGTGATTGTATCATTGTCGGTGTTTACCAAGACCTGCAACTATCCCCTGCCGCCGCCTATCTTAACGGCCAAACTAACGGGCTAATTGCCGCCATTCTTGGCCGTGGCGACATCAGCGGCAAAAATGGCGAAACGGTGTTGCTGACCACGATTCCAGACAGCACTATCCAACGTATCTTGCTGGTCGGTTTGGGCGAAAACCAAGCTATGTCCAACAAACTGTTCATAAAAGCCTTAGCGGCGGCGGTGGGCGGCTGTAAAAAACCACCGATCAAATCCGTGGTCTGTTGCCTTGCCGAATGCGCCGTGGACGGGGCGGACGCAACGTGGAAAACGCGCCAGATCATCGAAGTGTTCAGTGATGCCGTCTACCAATACACCCACACCAAATCCGATAAAACCACCGAAAGCCAACTGGCCGCTATCCGTATCAGCGCCATGGCTGACAACGCCGAAGCGGCGCAAAAAGGCCTGGCACAAGGCTTGGCGATTGCCGAAGGGGTCGGCTTTGCCAAAAACCTAGCGGATTTGCCCGGCAACCTCTGCACACCCAGCTATCTGGCCGACCAAGCCATCCGCCTAGGCGAACAATTTGCCAAACTGTCCACCACCGTCCTTGAAGAAGCCGATATGCACGCCCTAGGCATGGGCTCGTTGCTGTCAGTCTCACGCGGTAGCCGCCAACCCGCCAAACTGATTGTCATGGATTACCAAGGTGGCGAGAAAAACAGCAAGCCGATAGTGTTAATCGGCAAAGGCCTGACCTTTGATGCCGGTGGCATTTCCTTAAAGCCCGGCTTAGGCATGGATGAGATGAAATACGACATGTGCGGCGGTGCGGCGGTGCTAGGCACGTTACTGGCCGCCGCCCGATTGAATTTGCCGCTGAACATTGTCGGCATGGTGCCGTCCTCAGAAAATATGCCCGATGGCGATGCCAACAAGCCGGGGGATATTGTCACCAGCATGGCCGGCAAAACCATCGAGATTTTAAACACCGATGCCGAAGGCCGTCTGATCCTGTGCGACACCCTCACCTATGCCGAGCGTTACCATCCTGATGTGGTCATTGACTTGGCGACCCTGACCGGTGCGTGTCTGGTCGCGTTAGGCCGTATCCCCAGCGGCTTGCTCGGCAATGACGACGAGTTGTGCAACGGCCTGATCGCCGCCAGCGAAACCGCCAATGACAGCGTCTGGCGCTTGCCGTTATGGGAAGAATACCAAGAACTGTTAAAATCCAATTTTGCCGACATGGCTAACATTGGCGGCAAAGATGCGGGCACCATCACCGCCGCGTGTTTCTTATCGCGCTTTGCCGAAAGCTTCCGCTGGGCGCATTTGGACATAGCCGGCACCGCTTGGCGCACCGGCCCTGCCAAAGGCGCGACCGGACGGCCCGTGCCGCTGTTAAGCCAATATTTGCTTGACCGTGCCAGCCAGCTATAAGCCATGCCTGAAATCAGCTTTTATCTGTTAGCCTCAGGCTCGCTGCACGAACGCGATGTGTTTGCCTGTAAGCTGATAGAAAAAGCCTACCGCAGCGGCGTGGCCTGTTACGTCCTGACCGACCACGCCGAACAAAGCCAACGCTTGGATGATTTACTGTGGACGTTCAGGGCGGGCAGCTTCATCCCGCACCAGATTTATGACGGGCAACTACCGGAAGCGGCCACTGTCACGCTGATCGGCCATAGCCCAGCACCGCAAGGCTGGCGGCATACGCTCATCAACCTGTCCACGCACTGCCCCGATGATTTTTTGCAATGGGCGCGGATTTTGGAAATCCTCGACAACAACGAGGCCACCAAAGCCGCAGCTAGGCAACGTTACCGCCAGTACCAACAAGCCGGTGTCAGCATCACAACGCATAATATGGCTGATGTTAGGCAGTGACGTTGGCCCTATCGTTCCCACGCTCCGGCGTCACTGCCATTAAGTTAAGGAATTATTAATTTATTTCAATAACATAGTAAATGCCATCGACTTAAGGTCGTGATAAGTTAAGCCGTTCGTGGTGAGCTTGTCGAACCATGACCGGATTAACCGCCCACCCTTCGACAAGCTCAGGGCGAACGGTCAATCCTATCTTGTTGAAATTACAATCACAAATCCTTAACTTAATGGCAATACGGAAACAAGAAACAAGCGTTAGCATCGCAACGCCTAACCTATACTAATAGACGATACACACTACGACATGGAAAAGACTTACTCCCCGCATTCAATCGAACAACGCTGGTATGACACTTGGGAAAAGGCAGGCTATTTTGCCCCACAAGGTACTGGCGAATCTTTCTGCATCATGATCCCGCCGCCCAATGTGACGGGCAGCCTGCACATGGGCCATGCCTTCCAAGACACCATCATGGACGCGCTGACCCGTTACCATCGCATGAAAGGCCGCAACACCTTATGGCAAGCAGGTACCGACCATGCCGGGATTGCCACGCAGATGGTGGTGGAACGTTTATGCAACGCCGAAGGCAAAACCCGCCAGGATTACGGGCGCGAAGCCTTTATTGACAAAGTCTGGCAATGGAAAGAAGAGTCGGGTGGGGCCATCACCCGCCAATTGCGGCGCATGGGGTCATCGTTGGATTGGACCCGCGAGCGCTTCACGATGGACGAGGGCATGTCCGAGGCGGTGCAGGAAGTGTTTATCCGGTTATATGAAGAGGGGCTGATTTATCGCGGCAAGCGCTTGGTCAACTGGGATCCGGTTTTGCACACGGCGGTGTCGGATTTGGAGGTGTTGCCTACCGAAGAAAACGGCTCAATGTGGCATTTGCGCTATCCGCTGTCCAACGGCCAAGGGCATTTGATTGTCGCCACCACCCGCCCTGAAACGATGCTGGGCGATGCCGCCGTGGCGATCCATCCCAATGACGAGCGTTACAAGCATTTGCTGGGCGAGTTTGTTGACCTGCCCCTGACGGGGCGGCGCATCCCGATTATCGCTGACGAGTATGTAGACCCCGAATTTGGCACCGGCTGCGTGAAAATCACCCCCGCACATGATTTTAATGACTACGAAGTCTGGACACGCCACCGCCACACCTCGGTGATGCAAGATTTGCCGCC
>JAQTNZ010000442.1 GCA_028713595.1 Methylovulum sp.
TTTCACCCTCAATGCCAATGTCACGGCGGATGCACTGATTCCCGCCGCTTATCAGGGCTTAGACCGTTTCGCCGCGCGTAAGCAACTGGTCGCCGATTTGGATGCCAACGGTTTGCTGGAAAAAATCGCCGACCATAAATTGATGGTGCCACGTGGCGACCGCTCCGGCAGTGTCATCGAGCCGCTGTTGACCGACCAATGGTATGTCAAAATCGCCCCGCTGGCCGAACCTGCCATCGCCGCCGTTGAAAATGGCGACATTAAGTTTGTGCCGGACAATTGGAAAAACACCTATTTTGACTGGATGCGCAATATCCAGGACTGGTGTATCTCCAGGCAAATTTGGTGGGGGCATCGGATTCCGGCGTGGTATGACAGCTTGGGCAACATTTATGTAGGCCGCTCTGAGCAGGCCATCCGCGCCCAACACAACTTGGCCGACGATTACCCGCTGCATCAGGACGAAGACGTGCTGGACACTTGGTTTTCGTCGGCGTTATGGCCGTTTTCCACCTTAGGCTGGCCAGAAGCCACGCCGGAGCTGGCCGCGCATTACCCAACCAGCGTCCTGGTGACCGGCTTTGACATCATTTTCTTCTGGGTGGCGCGGATGATTATGATGGGCCTGAAATTCCAAGGTCAAGTGCCGTTTAAGGAAGTGTATATCCACGGCCTGGTGCGTGATGCCGAAGGCCAAAAAATGTCCAAGACCAAAGGCAACGTGCTCGACCCGATCGACATTATCGACGGCATAGACTTGGAAACCTTGGTCAGCAAACGCACCGCCGGCATGATGCAGCCGCATCTGGCCAAAAAGGCCGAACAGGCCACGCGTAAGGATTTCCCTGACGGCATCAGCCCTTACGGTACGGACGCGCTGAGGTTTACCTTTGCCTCGCTGGCTTCGACAGGCCGTGACATCCGTTTTGATTTGGCACGTACCGAAGGCTACCGTAATTTTTGCAACAAATTATGGAACGCGGCGCGTTATGTGCTGATGAACACCGAAGAAGGCCAAGACAATGGCCTGGCCGGCGTTTGCGAATTCAGCCAAGTTGACCGCTGGATCACCTCGCGTTTGCACCAAGCCATCGCCACCACCAGCCACGCCATCGAGCATTACCGCTTCGATTTGGCGGCTCAGGCGATTTATGATTTTACTTGGAACGAATATTGCGACTGGTATTTGGAGTTGGCGAAAGTGTCCTTGCAAGCGGACAATGCCGCCCTGCAACGCGGTACCCGCAAGACCTTATTGACCGTGCTGGAAAACGTCTTACGCCTGGCGCACCCGATCATGCCGTTCATCACCGAAGAAATCTGGCAACGGGCCGCGCCGTTATTGGGCATAACGGGTGCAACTGTCATGTTACAGGCGTATCCTCAAGCCGATACCACCCTCATCGACACCGCCGCCATCGCCGAAACCGACTGGCTGATGAACGTCATCCTCGGCGTGCGCCGGATTCGCGGGGAAATGAACATCGCCCCGGGCAAGCCCTTGCCGGTGTTGCTGCAACACGGCTGTGAAACCGACAGACACTATGCCGACAGCAATGTGGTCTACCTGCAAAGGCTGGCTAGGCTGGAGTCGTTGACGTGGCTGACTGATGCCGAGACCGCCCCCGAATCGGCGATTGCCTTGGTCGGCGAGTTGCGCATCTTAATCCCGATGGCGGGCCTGATTGACAAGAGCGCCGAACTTGCGCGTCTGGACAAGGACATCCAACGGCTGAAAAATGATTTGCCACGGGTTGAAGGCAAGCTGAACAATCCGGCCTTTGTCGATAAGGCCCCGGCTGAAGTCATTGACAAAGAGCGGGCCAAACTGGCGGACATGCACTCCTTATTGGCCAGCCTTGAACAACAATACGCCAAAATCAGTGCCTTGTAACGGATAATGGGCATGGCTTAGGGGGCGGTACGTGCCATGTAGGAACGAGGAAAACTTTGCAAAAACCGTGGGCTGGCATTGTTAACGGCCCGATAAATTGTGGCTTTTCTGGGCTTAAGGTAGACAAACTTAAGATTTGTCCTATATTTTTCTAATGATGATGACACACACCGTAATAATGAATGGCTACTGAAGCGAGCGACATGCAACTGCGGGGCGTTGCGAAACTATTGGTTCAAGAAGGGCTGCTCACGGAAAGCCAGGCCAGGAAGCACATTCAAGCAGCCAAAGAAAGCCAACTGCCGTTAGTCAGCTATTTGGTCGCCAATAAAGTGCTGGATAGCCTGACCATTGCCCAAAAAGCCTCCGTTGAATTTGGCGTGCCTTTTTTGGATTTGAACGCGATGGACTGCCATAACTTGCCCATTGCCTTGGTCAACGAGAAGCTGATCCGCAAATATCATATCCTGCCCTTGTTGCAACGTGGCAAAACCTTGTTTATCGCCGTCTCCGACCCCACCAACCATAACGGCATAGAAGACATCAAGTTCCAAACCATGATGCGCCCGGAAATCATCGTGGTTGAGGAAAACAAGCTCAGCGCCGCCATAGAAACGGCGCTGGAAGCCCCCGAAACCACGATGATGGACTTGCTGGACACCGATCTGGACAATGTCAATGTCGCGACTGATGAAGGGGCGGTGATTGTTGACGGCACGTCCGATGCCGACGAGGCGCCGATTGTCCGCTTCGTCAACAAGGTGTTGCTGGACGCGATCAAAAAAGGCGCGTCCGATATTCACATGGAGCCTTACGAAAAAAACTTCCGTATCCGTTTCCGGCAAGACGGGATGCTCTATGCGGTCGCCAGCCCGCCGGTCAATATCGCCACCCGCATCATCTCGCGGGTCAAAGTCATGTCCAGGATGGATATTGCCGAACGCCGCGTGCCGCAGGACGGGCGTATCAAACTGGTGCTGTCAAAAGACCGGGCGATTGATTTCCGGGTCAACACCTGCCCGACCCTGTTTGGCGAAAAAGTGGTGTTGCGTATCCTTGACCCCACCGCCGCGCAATTGGGCATTGAAAAATTGGGTTTTGAACCGGAACAGCAAAAGCTGTTCCTGCACGCGATACACAAGCCTTATGGCCTGGTGCTGGTCACAGGCCCTACGGGTAGCGGTAAGACGGTGTCGCTGTATACCGGACTGAACATCCTTAACAGCATCGACCGCAACATTTCCACCGCCGAAGACCCGGTGGAAATCACCGTCGAAGGCATTAACCAAGTCAACGTCAACAACAAGGCCGGGCTGACCTTTGCCGCCGCGCTGAAAGCCTTTTTACGGCAAGACCCTGATGTCATCATGGTCGGTGAGATCCGTGATTTGGAAACCGCCGACATTGCCGTGAA
>JAQTNZ010000443.1 GCA_028713595.1 Methylovulum sp.
GGCCCTGCGGTCACTGCCATTAAGCTCGCGTAGGGCGCATTAGGCGATAGCCGTAATGCGCCGAATGATTATTGCGGATTACCAACATACGATACTTTGCCGTTTTTAATTGCCCATACACCTGCTTTTGTACCGACATAAATGGGCTGTTTATTGTACAGGCTAAGAAATACATGAAATTCTGTTGGAGCTGCTGACAAAATATGGGTCATGACTGCGCCAACTGGTTTCGCACCCTTGGGTACAGCGTTGGGTGTGACGAAGAAACAGGTTTGGGAGGACGCTGTAACCGATAGAACAGAACCACCATCTTGCGAAACTGTTACCCTAAAATGCCGCCCCCCCATTATTCCAGCCATTAGTGATGGAACACCAATGAGATAAACGGCTATAGGCTCTTGTGCATTTTTCGATGGCAGAACCAACGTTCGGTAAGGCGAATTACAACGGTTTATTTCGGCTGTTTCGGCGGTGCTTTTCGCTTTTAGGAGCATAGGCGACGTTAAAGGTTTTACGTTAGAAAACACCTGAAACAATTTGGCACCTGTTTTCTCGGCTTGCTTTACTTCAACAATCAGTTCATTAGGTATAGGAAGTTGTTGCGCCCACAAATCACCGCACTGCAACCCAATAACCAGCCAGAAGATAATTTTTATATTCATGAAGTGCCGAAGAATTATGCCCAATAGGTAATTAGATAGTTTTCCGTATGTTTACCACAAAACATTTACCATTCTCAAGCGATGAATCAGCTATATACTTCAAACGGTCAAGTTTTCGGTTTTTTTAAGTTAATCCGTTCGTGGTGAGCTTGTCGAACCATGGGCGGATTAACCGTCCACCCTTCGACAAGCTCAGGGCGAACGGTTAATCTTAAAACCGAAAACTTGACCGTTTTTCTTGTTCCCACGTGCCACGTTACTGCCGTTAAGTTAAGGAATTATCTTTAATAATCATTCTGTTAATATGAACACGCCCTAGCCCACCCAACACCACCGCTCAGGCATAAACCCAAGCGGCAGCTTAACCGTTTACCAACCCCCCTCAATCCCCCTCATCAAGCAATTGGGTATCTTTAATAATACCCCTATCAATCAACAAGTTGATGACGCAGCGCACGCTTTCGGCCAAGGATTGGTCGTGGGTGTTGACCGCCAGTTCGGGGTTTTCGGGGGCTTCGTAAGGTGAGTCAATGCCGGTGAAAAACGGGATCTCCCCTGCCCTGGCTTTTTTGTACAAACCTTTCACGTCCCGCCGCTCACAGGTTTCAATCGGGCATTGACAGTAAATTTCCAAAAAATCACCGTGCGGGACCAAGCTGCGGGCGGCGTTGCGGTCGGATTTGAATGGCGAGATGAACGCGGTCAGAGTGATGACACCCGATTCGATAATCAGCTTGGCGACTTCGCCTATCCGCCGGACATTTTCCACGCGGTCATGGTCGCTGAAGGTCAAGTCGCTGCACAGGCCATGACGGACGTTATCGCCGTCCAAGACAAACGTGGAGATGCCCATTCTATGCAAATAATCTTCCACGGCATGGGCCAGGGTCGATTTGCCTGACCCTGACAAGCCGGTAAACCAGATAATGACGCTTTTGTGTTGGTGCAGCTTTTCCCTATCGGCGCGGGTGACAGTGGCATGATGCCAAACAGTATTGGAGCTTTTTGTGGTAGTCATACTCTTTTTTATCAGGTCTAATGGAAGATGGGGTAATGTTAACGGTATTTTTCGGCAAACGCTGTGATAAATGTACTTAACTGGTCTAAAGGCAAATGGTTGATGCCCGCCGCGCTTTTGCGCCCGCCGCCAGTCGGGAACGCCGAACACAGCTCATCTGCCCCGGTTTTGTTGGTCAGCGGGGCGCGGACGCTGATCTGATAATCGCCTTTTTCGGTGAAGCTGAACACGGCATGGGCGCGGCTGGGGGTGCGGTTGGCCAATTCGTTGCCAAACACGCCGCTGATGCGCCGCGCCCAGGCAACATCGGGCAAGATATACACGCCAATGCTGTCGGTCTCATACTCCGGTGTGATTTGCAAGGCCTGTGCCATGTCATCGGAATAGCCGCCCAGCAATTGCTGGTAGCTGGCGGTGTTATCGGTCATAAAATCAAACGGCGAGGCGTAAGGGGCCAGTTCGCGGAACAGTACGTCCGGGGCAAAATGCAGATCGCTAAGGCTGCCGCCATAGCCGTTATAGTTGATGCACACGCCCAAATCGTTCAGTTGGTTAAGCTGGTCTTGAGACAAGCCCAACGGTTTGGCGGCGGCCTCGGCACTGGCGATCAGATTGTCGCCAAACGCGGCAGTGACCGCCCAGGCGCGGTACCTGCCTTCCAGGTGTTGGTCAACCAACAGGCTGGTGCAGATATTGGCATCGGTGTTGATGAGGGTTTTCAGATGGGGATGCTCAGGGATTTCCCCGGGTTGATGGTGGTCAACGTAAAACACGTGCGCGCCTTGGCTTAAAATCCTGTCCAAAGCGGTGCGGTTTTTCTCCAACGATATATCCAGAACGGTCACTTGATCGTCTGGGGCCACGGACACGCCGTCCAGCAACTGGATATCACGTTTGATGCCGGTCACTAATTTAGCCTGTGCGGGTTGGGCCAGCCGCAATTGCACCAAAGCGCAAATACCATCGGCATCACCATTAAATACATCTATTTGCATACGTTTATCCTGAGTGTGGTGGTAGGGTTGTATTGTACGAGAAGGCCAGCAGAAATTCAAAAAGGCTGCAAAATGGCTTCGGACGGGGGTTAAAATGATATGGGGTGAAAACGGTTATTGGCTGTAGAATAGTGTAAAAACCTTATAAAAATAGCCCATTCTTCATGATAAACCAAGACAAATCCGTCAACCTACGTTTCTTAAGCAAGGCGCTGCGGCATGTTTTGCCTAATAATCAAGCAGTTTCGCTGGCGGTGTTGCTGGTGGTCATCTTCCTGCTGATTTATTTTTTGTCCGATTTGCTGATGCCGGTGTTCGTGTCCATCGTCATCGCTTACCTGTTGGAAGGTTTGACCAGCCATGCCGAAAAACTGCGCATCCCGCGCTTGCTGGCGGTTTATCTGGTGTTCTCCGGCTTTATGGCCTGTCTGATCTTTTTGCTGTTTTACCTGATACCGATAGTCTCGCAACAATCGGTCGAATTGGTGCAGCATATCCCCGAAATCATCAACCGCGCCCAAAACAGCATCATGCGCTTGCCGGACATGTACCCCAAATTCATTTCGCAGGGCCGCATCCAGCAAATCATGCTCGCGGTGCAAAAGGAGTTGCTGACTTACGGGCAAAACGTG
>JAQTNZ010000444.1 GCA_028713595.1 Methylovulum sp.
CCGTTGACGAAAATGCGTTTGGCCTGGTCCAGCAAGCGGGTCAGGCGGTAGGCGTTGGCTTGGTCGGTGGCGCTGAGCACGGAGCCGATTTTATCGATGACCATTTGTTGGTGGGTGGATTTGCCATCGGCAATGTCACGGATTTGTTTTGCGGCGGCGGCAGGTGACTCCGCGCCATAAATGGCAGCACCGACTACGATAATATCCGCGCCAGCGTCAACGACTTGTTTGACGGTGCTGGGTTTGATGCCGCCCGCCACCGATACACGGACTTTTAGGCCGAGCGCGGCTATCGCCTGTAAATCGGCAAACGGGGTTTGTCCGGCGGCTTGGGCATCCAGACCCGTATGGACACCGATGATATGCGCCCCCAATTCGGCGGCGGCTTGGGCGCAGGCGAGCTTGTCGGCAACGTTGATCAAATCGATCTGCGCTTCGGCCCGGTGGGCTTTGGCGGCATTGATGACCCCGGTGATGGTCGCCATGCCGGACACGCCCAGTACGGTACAAATGTCCGCACCGGCGGCATAAAACGGCGTGGCTTCGTATTCGCCAGCATCCATGGTTTTTAAGTCAACCAAAATCAGTTTGTTAGGGAATTTGGCCCGTAAGGCTTTGACGATGTCCACGCCGTTGTGTTTGATGCAGGGGGTGCCGATTTCAAAAATGTCAATATACGGCGCGGCCTGTTCGGCAAGGCTGAGGGTCTGCTCAAAATCCAGCGAGTCTAATGCCAGTTGTATTAATGGTTTAGCCATCTGTGTTACTCCTTTTTGTAATTATAGTTTTGGGTGTTGCGGTAGGAAGCACGGGCCATTGAAGGTAAGCCGTGTTTGCAGCGGCAGAAATTAAACCGTGCCATTAAGCGGCTTAAGCAAGCCTAGCCGCTAATAAAGGCTTAAACATCCACCTTAACTGGGCGAACTGTAAAACAGGACGAGGCCGATGTCAATTTTCCTAGGTCTTACGCGGTGGCTCTGGGGTTTTTCGGTGTCCGTATTAGGTGCGGCACAGCATTTCGGCAATTTGCTCAAGGTTGAGGGTTTTTTGCGCCGCACCGGTTTCGATGGCGACTTTAGGCATACCAAAGACCACACAACTGGCTTCATCTTGGGCAATGGTCATCCCGCCCGCTTGGGCAATGGCTTTTAAGCCGCCCGCGCCATCATCACCCATACCCGTCAGTAACACGGCGGTTGCCAAGTGACCATACTGTTTGGCGATGCCATGAAAAGTCACGTCCACCGAAGGGTAATGCAGATATTCGGGGGCGTGGCTGTAAGCAAAGCGGCCTTGGCTGTCAAATTCCAGGTTGGCGTGATCGGGGGCGAAATAAATCCGCCCCGGTTCAGGGTGTTCACCGGATTTGGCGACACTGACCGGCAATTTAACCTTACCGTCCAGCCACAGTATGAACGGGTCAAGAAAGCCTTTGCTGATATGCTGTATGCACACTATCGGTAACGGATAGTGGGCGGGGAGTTTGGACAGCACGGCTTCCAGCGCTTGGGGGCCGCCGGTCGATGCGCCGAGCACCAAAATTTTTTGGCGGCGCGGGGCGGCGTAGGTGGCAGATGGCTTTACTGCGGCTTGTGGCTTGCGCCTGAACACGCTGACCCCCGCCAAGACCTTAAGTTTACGGGTCAATTGCCTAATAAAGCCGTCATCTTCAAAAATTGAAGCCAAAGGGGGGGTTGCCAAGGCCTCCACCGCCCCCGCACTTAACAGTCCGGTGATTAAGGCGGGGTCGTCCTGTACCGCCGTGCCGATAATCAGGATAGGGATGGGATAAACGTCCATCAATTGCTGGATGAGCGCCAGCGTAGAGCGTTCGGGTAAGCTGGCTTCACTGCATACGATATTCGGCTGGAGCTGTAAAATGGCCGCTACGGCCTGTTGGGTATGGGTGGCAGTCCCCACCACGGAGATGTCAGTGGCTTGGCTAAGGGCTTTCTTTAGGGCCGTTAAGGTGGTGGGGTTATCATTGACTAAAAACACACGGATCAAAACAAGCGCTCCTGGCTAAATAAGATTTTTCAACGTCTCCAGCAACACACGATGGTCAAACGCGCCTTTGCTGAGATAGGCATTTACCCCCAGTTCCAAAGCCCGTTGCCTATCATCGGGCTTGTCCATCGCACTGAGCAAAATAATGGGTATATTTTTATAACGGGCTTGGCGGCGGATTTTTTCGGTCAAGGCCAGTCCGTCCATATTCGGCATGGTGACATCGCTGACCACTGCCGCAAATGAATTGCCCGCCAGTTTCTGATAGGCATCGCGCCCGTCCACCGCCGCCGTCACCAGAAAGCCCGCCTTTTCTAAGACCCGCTTGATTTGGGTGCGTGCGGTGATGGAATCTTCGGCATACAGGATATGTGGCTTTTTGCCGCTGGTTGGTATTTCGCTCTTGGAGGGCAACAACGGGTTTTTTTTGCCGTAAGCCGTCCTCACCAAATCGTAAGGGTTTAACATGATGCACACTTCGCCATTGCCTAGCACGGTCACGCCGCTGATATTGCGCACCCGTTTCAGTACGCCGCCCAGAGGTTTGAGGAGCAGTTCCTGCTCATCAAGGAGTTTGTCAACCAGCACCGCGACCCGCCCGTATTTGACGGCAATAATGATTGCCAACCACTGTTGCCGTTTGGGTTGCGAGGCCGGCAATTCCAGCAAATCGCCCAGCCGTGCCACGGAAACCGCTTGGTTGTCTTGCAATAAGGTTTGGTGGCCATCAATATTAAACAATTGTTCGGCACTGACACTACGGATCAGTTCAATGGCTTCTATAGGCATGGCGTAATAGCATTTTTGCAGTTCGATAATAATGGCCTTGGTGGTCGCCAGGGTGATCGGCAAAATAATGTGTAAGGTGGTGCCTTGCCCTAGGCTAGAATCAATTTCGATATGGCCTTTTAACTGCTCAATTTTGCTGCGCACTATCGCCATCCCCAAGCCGCGCCCGGAAATGTCATTGATATAGTCGGCGGTGGAAAAGCCTTGGCTAAAAATCAATTCCTGCACTTGCCGCACACTCATGCCCGCCAGTTCATCAGCGGAATACAGCTTAAGCTGCAAGGCGCGGTGTTTGATTTTTTCAATATCCAGCCCCGTGCCATCATCTTTGACGGTGATGATAATCGTGGTCGGGGTTTGCTGGGCGCTGAGGCGGATGGTGCCGGCTTCGGGCTTGCCTTGTAGCCGCCGTTGTTCGGGGGATTCTATGGCATGGTCAATGGCATTGCGCAGCAGATGTGTCAACGGGTCTTTGATTTCCTCAATGACCCGCTTGTCGGCTACGGTG
>JAQTNZ010000445.1:0-419 GCA_028713595.1 Methylovulum sp.
CGAAGCGGCTGTAAGTCACCCGTTTTTGCTAACTTTCGCCATGTTTCTAAAGTTGGGGTATCGCCAACTCGATGTTCTTTAGATTTCTCTTTTCCTATCCTTGAGGTAGTAAGGTGACGCAACCTGACCTGGAGCGTAGGGTTATTTAATTGTAGGTCTATAAAACTATCAATTGATGCGACAATGTCGTCGGAATTAATTGTCACGCTGTGTGCAGTTTCTTTAACCTGTACAGCGTTCAATACATTAGCAGCAACAACGGCATAATCTTCTGCCACCTCCAAAAATAAGAATTCTTCAGTACCAAGTTCAATCCATGCTAGAGCGGATTGATAAATTTGATAGACATATCCTTTTAAGGCATCGATAGCTTCTCTTGCCTTATCACCCTTGGGAATCAGCACTGTAGTCATAATCCC
>JAQTNZ010000445.1:429-3296 GCA_028713595.1 Methylovulum sp.
TTGTATTTAATATCAATGTGTAACATTATCTAAATAAGGACATGGGAGAGTTGTGAAGCCCTATCCGATTTAATTAACGCAATTCATAGCAAGCCCGTAAGGAGCGAAGCGGATTACGGGTGGTTTCGGCTTCGATAAGCCGTGTTATATCGCACTGTATCGGCATGGGATGTCGGAATGGGGTATTGCGTGGTTCCGAACCCCCGTATTCTTTATGCCCTTTACGCTCTGTGAGTGCGTGGGTACGCTATCGCTGCATACGGGCTTGCTGAAGACAGGACGGCTAGGCGAGTATCTGCAAGCCGTGTTTCTGGACGATGGCTAACAGCTTAAGGGCCATCCCGCTGGGACGCTTTGCGCCGGTTTCCCATTTCTGCACCGTCGATTCGCTGGTGTTGAGGTAACGGGCAAAGATAGGTTGGCTGACATGGTTGCTTTCCCGGATCAGCTTTATCTGTTGCGGCCCGATTTCCGGCGGCACACACAGACAGGATTCGTCAAACTCGCGCATAGTCGCCTTGCCGATCCCACCCGCTTGGAACAAGCCTTTAGCCCCGCTATGGATGGCTGCAAACGCATCGCTTTTAAATTGAGGTTTTTTGGGCATTGCAAATCTCCAGTAAATCACCGTTTTTTAACGCGGTGCCTATCACCGCATCCGTCTGTCGGCCATAAAGGGCGGCCAATTTTTTAAACTCGGCAAGCTCATCGGCGCTAATGTTATCCCTGTCTTTTTTGGCGAAGAGATAAGCATAAACCCAATGCCGCCCCCCTTTAGCAAGGATGATGGAGCGGTGCCGGTTATCGTTTAGGCGTTTTTTAAATACCCCGCCACCCAGATCGTCAGCTTGGCCTAGCATGACTTGCCGGATTGCCAAACAAAGCTCTTTATCGGTGATGAGGGCTTTTTTTGCGGCCTTGGCGAACCAAGCGGTCTTAAAAATCCGTACTGACGTTTCAAAGTTGGGGTTCATCGGAGAAATATATATTATTATAGCACTGGGTGCAATATAAAATAGGGGCCGGCAATACCTCCCAACGCAGCCCGTTGGGGTGAGCTTGCGAACCCCAACATTTCAACACACACGCCCCCCGCTACCCTGTTGCGTTGGGGTTCGTGCCTCACCCCAACGGCCCTAAAAACCGAAAACATGGCCGTTTCAGGTATACCCTTTAAAAATATCACTATATAATAATGATATACACCTTTAGGTGCGTTTCAATGCCCTTTTTAGGGGCAACTTAATGTTAGGCGTTTATGGAGTAGCCCATGATTAATAACACCCATTACAGGGTAATGGCCGAATACAACGAATGGATGAATAGCCGTCTGTATTCCTTATGCGCGTCTCTCCCCGATGATGAGCTAAAAAAAGATCGCGGGGCCTTTTTCAAATCCATCTATCTGACGCTTAATCATATTGTTTACGGTGATCTTGCGTTTATGTCCCGCTTCACGGGGGACCCTGATGGCGTTCCTGAGTTAAATAAAGAGCTTTTCTCCGGTTTTCCGGCGCTGCATGAGCAGCGCATAAACCTTGATGCACGCATCATTAGTTGGACTGAATCCTTAACCGAAAGCTGGCTGGCAGAACCTCTTACCTATCAAAGTAAGGTGGACGGCAAGTTGCGCACGGTGCCAAAATGGATTTTGGTCACGCACATGTTCAACCATCAGACTCACCATCGAGGCCAGGTCACTACATTGCTGTCACAAATAGGGCTTGATATGGGGAGCACAGACATCCCCTTCATGCCGCACTTCAAGACCAGCCCGTAGCTTGCGAACCCCAACAGTTCAACCACACGAGCGCCTACCCTGTGTGTCGGGGTTCGTACCTCACCCCAACCTACGGCTGATTTTATAAGGTCGCCACCTTATGGCCTCAGTTTCTTAAGCTCAGGTGTCAATTTTGCCATCAAGGCCATCATATAATGTTGGCGGTTAGCATTAGGGAGGGGTTGGCCGTCCGTTTCACGGAATTTTATTAAATCGATGTAGGAAAAACTATCGCCTTTTTGTGCTTTATCAAAATCATCGCCGTGCGGCTTAAAAAATTGTAGCTTTGCTAATTCTTCGTTAGAGTTAAATAGGCAAGGGGCAAAGTAAATAGGCACAATCAACAGATTTCTTCCCGCTTTTAATTGCTCTATGGCCGCCCCGAATTCTTTTTCTTGGATGTACTTTGAATTCATAAAATTTTGGCTGACCAGCAACAGCATCACATCACAGTGAGCGACTTGGTTTTGTAGGTACTCATCCCAAGCGGAACCCAGCGGAAGTCCATCATCACCAAATACCTCAATAGCCATATTTGGAAACTGAGCATGTTCGATAAAATCGGTTTTAAACAGTGGAAAATACTCTCTTTGTGCGTGGGAATAAGAAATAAAAATTTTCAACGGTGTGTTCATAGTCTCTCGTGACCCCTTATAAAACTCGTTTTTGTTTCTCAACGCTGGCCGCTTCACACCCGATTTGCCGAATATGTCACTGATTAATACATCTTCGCCGCTTTTTTTGCATTCCGATGTGGGTTTATTTTTCTCTATGCGTTTGTACAAAGCCTCATAGTCATGAAAGCCCGGCTCTTCTGCTTTCAGGCACTCATGGCAGGGGCAAGGCAGCAGTTTTTCCACTTTTAGATTATCGTATTTGCCATCACGGTTAATGTCATCCATAGTGCGGATGATCTCGCCTAATATATCCTCGCGTTTATGACCCGCCGCCCGTAGCTCGATAACATTTTCGCTGAAAACCTCACGCGCAAAGACGCGGCCTTTACTATCGGGGAGGGCAAAAATCACCGCATCGCACCATACCCTTTGCCCACGCTCCGGGTCGGTTTCGATACGCGGATGCAAAC
>JAQTNZ010000446.1 GCA_028713595.1 Methylovulum sp.
ATTTTAACTTTAGCCCACCCATATACCTTGCCAGACACCCTGCTCAATTACGGTAACTGGCTAATACCCTTAACAAGTCTGCACAGCCGTATCGGTGCCACCTTTACCCATGAGGCCTTAGATACCGTACCAAGCTCAGCAGCGCGGGCGCAATTATTGGCCGCGTTGGCTGAGGTGTCCAGTGATTTGGCGCAAGCGCAGGTTATCGGCCATCATGCCCACATCCGGCCTTGTACGCTGGATAAACAGCCGTTTACAGGATTCCATCCCCAGCATCCGCAATTGGCTATTTTTAATGGTTTCGGGGCCAAAGGCAGTTTACAAATTCCCGGTTATAGCCAAGGCTTTGCCGACACCTTACTCAACAACACCCCGCCACCTTGTCCTATCCAACGCCATTATGCCACGCATTTTCCTGCCTAAACTCGCCCATGAACTGATCGCCAAACAATTGCAGGTAGGCGATACGGCAATTGATGCCACGGCGGGCAATGGTCACGACAGCGCGTTTTTGCTCGCCCAAGTTGGCTTATCGGGGCATGTTTACGGTTTTGACATCCAAGCCGCCGCCATTGCCGCCACGCGCCAGAAACTCGCCACTGCTGATAACGTGACGTTGGTACAGGACAGCCACGCCCAACTGGCCCAGCATATCCGCCCCTGCCATACTCATAACATCATGGCCTGTATGTTTAATTTGGGCTATTTGCCAGGGGGTGACAAGCGCGTCATCACCCAAGCCGCTTCAACACTGGCGGCGCTCACCGCCGCCAGCGAGCTGTTGGCGGTGGGTGGTTTGTTGACGGTATTGGCCTATCCAGGCCATCCTGACGGTGACCAAGAAACTTTGCAGGTTGCCCAGTGGTGCGGACAGCTTGCGCCGGAGCGGTTCAACTGCCGAGTGTTTGCCAGCGATGCGGACAATCCGGCTGCACCGCGCTTGTGGGTGCTGGGTAAAGCTAAGGAATGGGTAGGAAATAATTCAGGCAAACGCTAAAGGATACGGGTCTTGGAGCTTAGGTCTCTTGCCCGCCCCCTTGCGGGCAAGATGCCCGCGCTCCAAGACCCGTCCTCTTAACAGCTATGGGCTTATCGTGGTGGGGGGTGTAATGCCCGCAAATGGCGATGGTGTTCCGGGTGGCACTAACGGATCGTTGCCCCATTCTGGATAATCGTCCGTCAATGTTTTCATAAAGACGACCACGGCATTTTCTTGCGCAGGGGTCAGCCCTAGGTTGCCCAACTCATCATGATTGACGTTGATGCCCACTTCCGGTTTGGGCCAACCTGACACGCCAAAATCAGCGCTAAGATTATTCGCCACCGTACCCAAGGTATCGCGGGTATTATAAAAATGGGTGATTTGTTCGAGCGTCGCAAACACGCCGTTATGACCATAAGGCGGGGTAAGGGCGATGTTCCTTAAGCTCATGACCTTATGCTTGCCCCATTGCTCCTTATTGCTATCTAGCTTTCTTATATCGCTACGTTCGCCTAAGCCTAGATTGGGTTTCGGGTTGCCCGGAATTTTTAAATTGCGCGGCAAGCCAATATTGTCATAGGTAAAGTCGGTGAATAACGGCGGCACCAGATGGCCGCCGGTGTCGGTTTTGGCATGGCTAATATGGCAACTGGAGCATCCGGCCTTGCCGTTAAACAGTTGCTTGACTTCGGCTTCAAGGGCGGTGAATTGGGTTTGCCCTGCCAGTACAAAATCAAATTTAGAATTGAATTTGCTAAATTCAGGCGATTTTTCAAATGTGGCGATGGCTTGTGCCAATTTCTGATAAATCTCCGCCACCGCCTGTGGGGCCTGTTGGTTAAATTGGGCATCTTTAATGTCCGGCACGGCATTCAGATCCAATTGGTACAGCGTGAAGAACAGTTTGACGTAAGCGGGGTTCTCTTTCAAACGGCTGACCACGGCCCATTCGTTGGGCATCGCCATCTCCACGGGATTTAACAGCGGTTTTCCTGCCTGTTCGGCCAAATCGTTGACCCGTCCGTTCCAAAATTGCCCACCTTCATAAGTACCATCTTTATCGTCCCAGTGAAATGGTGGGCTAAAGCCTGCATAAGCCGCACTGGGCGCGTTCAGCGTGCCGGTGGCAAATTCAATCGAACCCAAGGACACGGGCGTGCCTTGTTTGACATTGACTGGGTCAACAAACGCAGGGGCTTGACCGATAAGTTTTTTGGCGCTGTGGCAGGAGGCACAGGCCTGGTTCCGATTAGTGGACAAGTTGGTGTCGTTATACAACTGCTTACCCAAGCGTTGTTCAAGTGTCAGTGGCGATTCTGCGTTGGCGGACAAACAAAAGCATAGCAAACTCAGCGAAATCAGTGGTTTTGAAGTCATGGCGGCAGTTTTCCGATAAAGTTATGGCAAGGAATATCGATATTTTATAAATAAAAATCATTATCATTTACAATCATAAGCCTGTCAACCTAAGCGTGGATTTTTTGTGCAAATCCCAAAATGAGTCCATTAATCTGTTATGATTATAAGCTTTTTTTATTTCATTTTTATTTAAAGGAAAACCATGTCAGAATTTAATAATGTCAGTGTTGTAAAAAAAGCCAATGTCTATTTCGGCGGGAATGTCAGTAGCCGCACCTTGCGCTTTGCCGATGGCTCCAGCAAAACCTTAGGCTTTATGTTGCCGGGCGAATATACCTTTAATACCGGGGCTGCCGAAGTGATGGACATTATTGATGGCGAACTGGAGGTTTTATTGCCAGGTGCTGGGCAATGGCAAGCGGTTAAAGGCGGCGAGTCTTTTGATGTGCCTGCCCATGCGCAATTCACCGTCAAAATCCACACCGCCACCGATTATTGCTGCTCGTTCCTGAGTTAGGCAGAAAACTCGGCAATGGAAAAGGTCGCCATTTTTGTTGATGTGCAAAACATCTACTACACCACGCGGCAACGCTACCAACGGCATTTCAACTACCATACCTTTTGGGCGCAAGCAACGGCAAACCGGACGGTGGTCGCCGCGTTTGCCTACGCCATCGACAAGCGCGACAGCAAGCAACAAGGTTTTCAGCAAATCCTGCGCACCATTGGTTTTGACGTTAAGCTGAAGCCTTATATCCAACGTAGCGACGGCTCGGCGAAAGGCGATTGGGATGTGGGCATCACCTTGGATGTCATTGACTATGCCAGCCAAGCCGATGTTGTTGTCCTGTTATCAGGAGATGGCGATTTTGATTTGCTGCTGAATAAAATCCGCACCGTGCATCAGGTCACTACCGAAGTGTACGGGGTGGCCGGCTTGACTGC
>JAQTNZ010000447.1 GCA_028713595.1 Methylovulum sp.
GGCAAACTGGCTTTGATATCACCCAAAACCGCCGCTTCCCCGTAAAAATTTTTGCCGATGTCCCACGTATTGTTAGTGAGATAGACTTGTTTGACCGCATCAGGAATAAGCGGGCCATCGGAATATTTAAACACCGCCAATTGCGCCTGGGCACCAAAACCGACCAGAAAAGCCACATCATGCCCTGCAAACACCTGCTGTATGGCAGCCTGAGTACCGGGTAACTCGCCCTGCCAATGGCTATCATCGTTAGGATAATTGGCGAGGCTGCTGAAAGTTTGCAACAACACTGGCGCACCGATCAGGTGGGCCAGTTCCTGCAATTCTGCCCAGGCATCGGCATAACCGACCGCATCGCCAGCAATGATGATGGGGTTACTGGCTTCCGCCAACAATTTTGCGGCTTGTTTGATAGCCACCGGATCTCCGGTGAAATGCGGGGATATGCGGGTGATACCTTTGACATGGGAGTCATCTGGAATCCGCACCATCGTGAACTCCCAAGGGATAGAGACAAACACCGGCCCGTTAGGCGGGGCCATCGCTTCCTTAAAAGCCCGCTGCAACACTAAGGGCATTTCCGCCGGAGTCCTGACCTCATGCGCCCATTTGGTATATTGCCGTGCCAAATCAACAAGATTGGAAGCTAACAGCGGCTCTTGAGTCACTAGCTCGTTTTGTTGCTGGCAGCATAGGATGACCAAGGGGACTTGTGAGCGGCAAGCATTAAACAAGTTACCTATGCTGTGGGCGATACCGGGCGTGATATGCACAACCAAAACACCAGGCTTGCCGGTCATGCGTGCCGACCCCATCGCCGCACCAATGGCAATGTTCTCATGCAGGCATTCGATGTAACGAACACCATTTTCGGGGTAGGAGGTACCGTCAATGATCGGGATCTCATTGGTGCCGGGCACACCAAAGATGTAATGGATACCCAATTCTTTTAAAACATCGAACACATAGTCGCGCGTCCAACGCTTGCTCGGGGTTAGTGGGTTTTTGTTATTATTTTTGCCCATAGATATTCATCCTGTGTTGGGTTAGGGAAGAATTTGTCGATTACCGCATGGTTATTTGTAACAACTGGAAGCTCCCGCCTATTTTTAACAAAATAGGTGACCGAAATGTCGGCAGCTGTCCGTTGTCAATGTAACAAAATCGTTGTATTGAAGATATTAACTATTACCTAAAAAATAGTTAATTATCCACAATCTCGCTTTTTAAAACCTATATTTATGATTTTTTAGAAAAAAATTACGATAGATTTTTAATATTTTATAGACAGGCGTTTTAATTCAAGCCGTTTTGCGAAAAATAACCGTTTTTTTGTGGCATGTAATGCCTTATCGTCACATACGCAGGGCAGTTGATGAGGAGAGGAGGCCGGCAGTAGTATGGTAAGCAGGTTTGCCTCACATACAGGTCATGCGCTTGACAAAATCCTGTAAGCTTTGGCCTTCACTATCGGCAAATGTCGCGTTTTCCGGTTGGAGGCTCTGAATCCGGTCAAGGCGGAAATTACGGAAATCGTCACGCAGTTCGCACCAACCGACCAGCGTCCAGACGCTTCCCCAAAAATAAAGCCCCAGTGGCCGGATACGGCGTTGGCTGTATTCGCCATCGGCACGGCAATAACTTATGTGTAACAAATGTTTGCCATCAATGGCTTTACGGCAAACATCCAAATAACTGTCAATATCCTGACGCGGGTTGAAGCGCAACGAAAATAGCTTGCTGTCTTCAATCTTATGCCGTAGCCCGGCTGGAATCACGGCGGTAATTTTGTCCAACGCCGTTTGCGCCGAGTAACCCAGTTCGCTGCCCGCCCAAGTTTTGCTCATCCGCACCCCCACCACTAACGCCTCGATTTCGTCCGAGGTAAACATAATCGGGGGGATGTCGATGGTATGGCGCAACCTATAACCGACCCCGGCTTCACCTTCAACCGGAACGCCAGACAGGCTTAAATCCTGAATGTCGCGATAAATAGTGCGTTCGGACACTTCCAGACGCTCGGCAAGCGTTTTGGCGGTGACCAAACGCTTGTTGCGCAAAATTTGGACAATTTGAAACAGGCGGTCGGCGCGGCGCATAGTGTTGTGTGGAAAGGCGGCCAAGGTATTGGCCGCCTAAAAAGGTGATTAGGACGGTGAATATAAACCAACGCGGTTGCCTTCGCTATCCAAAATCAGCGCGAAGTAACCGCAGTCGCCATCAGGAATCGCCGTTTTGGCAAGGATCACAGCGCCGCCATTTTGCAGTGCCTTCTCCAGCGGCACGTTTAAGTCTTCGCCGCCGTTAAAATACACCACCGCACCGGTTCGGCTGGGTTGGTAATATTCACCCTGCACCAGCATACCACTGACCGCACCTTCATCAGACGCAAAAATCGCATGTTGATAGGCCTCGAATGCCACATCTCTAAATGTTGTCGCCAACATATTTTGGTAAAAGTTTTTAGCCCGCTGCATATCAGTGACTGGGATTTCAAACCAAGTTGCTACATGTGTGTTCATAGTTTTCTCCGTACATTAAGTGTTAACGAGCGGCTATAATATGACAGCGCTACTGACAGCGTGGTGTCAGTAGTGTTTGGCCTGAACCAGAAATATCCCTAGGCTTAAATAAAGTGGTCGAAAACTTGGCGCAAGTATGCGACAAACACCTCATCTTGACAGAAGGTCTTGCCGGGCGCATCCGACAATTTAGCCACCGACCTGCCGTTGCAACGCACTAACTTCATGACAATATTCAAGGGCTGTACCCCTAAATCATTGGTCAGATGGGTGCCGATACCAAAACCCACTTGGATACGTCCGGCAAACTGCCGATATAAGGCGATGGCTTTAGGTATATCCAAACTGTCGGAGAACACCAGGCGTTTGCTGTGCGGATCAAGCTTAAGCCATTGGTAATGCCGGATCGCCGCTTCCCCCCAGGCGGACGGATCACCGGAATCATGACGTAAGCCGTCAAACAACTTGGCAAAATACAAATCAAAATCCCGCAAAAATGCGCTCATGCCGATGGTGTCGGTTAAAGCGATACCCAACTCGCCGCGAAATTCCTGCGCCCAATCTTCTAGGGCGGCGCGTTGGAAATCCCGCAAACAGACATGGGCCTGATAGGATTGCAGATATTCATGCGCCATAGTACCGATGGGCGGCAAGCCCAGCCGCTTCGCCAAATAGACGTTGGACGTGCCTTTCAGCAAAGTCGGCACTTCCTGTTGCAAGGTCGCGACGACTTCCTCTTGCCACGCCCCCCAAGCGC
>JAQTNZ010000448.1 GCA_028713595.1 Methylovulum sp.
AAATAATATCGCCGGGGAAGCATTCCGCCCCGCCCCTGTTGGCAATCAGCATGTTCCTGACCGGGACTGACAAGACATCAAGGCCTGCGTAGGCACATAACTCGGTTTTTAAGGAACCGCTGGCAGGATGCCACAGCTCATCGGCATCGGCATGGAAAATCATATCGGCGGCAAAGTAAGCATAGGCCATAGCGCCCATCCTATTCACCCACGCCCGTTGCTGGAAAACCCGGCTGGATTCATGGATCAGATGCACCACCCCTTGTTTGGCATATTCTTCCAAGATTTCCGTCGTGCCGTCACTGGAGCCGTTATCGGTGACGACAATAAAATCGACCCCATGGTCAAGATGGAAACGCAAATTGCCTTCGATGACATCCGCCTCATTCCTGACCAACAAGGTCATCACCAGGCGTTTATGGGTCTTGCCGCTTGCGTTTTCGGCCTCTATGGGCAACGGTAGGGGCCGTTGTTGGCAATTGGCGGCCATTTGTCCCAGTATTCCCCAAAAACTTAACATGTAAACCCTATTTTTAAGCTGCTGATAGTGGCGGTGGCTTGAACAATGCTTTCCGCCGGGATAAGGTGCTGGTGGGCGCTTAAATAGAGGCAACGTTTACCTGTGCGCCGGACTTCGCTGAGGTTGTCGAGCAAGACCATATTGGCGAAGGCGTTTTGCCAATCCAGCCCCGACCCGGTGGCCGGATAGTACGTGGTTTCCGGCAAGATGAAAATAAGCGTGGCTTGGGGATCGAAAACCACGATTTTTTCCATTTCATGGCCGCACGGCAAGCGCAGGACAAAGCCTATGACCTGCTGGGGTTGGCTATGGACAAGATCGGCGACAAAATTGGGACGCTTCATATCCCGCAAGGCCGGCTTATCGTTAGGGTAAAACGGGTGCTCAAAGCCTGGCAATGCGTAGTCGATACGGTTGCCACGAAAAAGCTCGCCGTAACAAAGGATGCCTTCCAGGGCGTTTAGGCTCTCCCTGAGCGGCTCCAGCCGGGTGTGTTGGTCACAAACGATGACAAAATAAGGCCGTTTGTTCCATTCCAAATCGCCGTACCAGGCATCCTGTTGCCGCCCTATGATACGCCGGCCAGGCAAGCCGCGCCATTGTACGGCAATAAACATCTCGTAGCTGTGCAATTGCTTGGCCGGGCGGTAGGGCGGGGCTTGGGGGATGGCGATTAGCCCGTCCAGGCGGTCGCGTAACGCGGACGCTTGCGGGGACAATTTGCGGGCAAAAAACTGCTCTTGTTGGCAAAGAAATTCAAAATGGTCGTTATATAACACCAACGGTCTGCCTTGCTGGCTAAAATGGTAAAAAGTAAGGCTGCTGGAGACAATCCGTTCGGGGGGGGTGAGCGCGGCTGCTAAGGTTGGGAAAAACAGCTCGTCAGGCACCCACGTAGTCTTAAAAAAAGCGCGGATGGCCCGCCTTCGGCTGCGTTGTAAAATCTGTTGGGCGGTAGGCCACGTCAACGCCCACCATTGCGAGCCGAACCGGGGCTGGAGCCGTTCCGGCAAGCGCCGCTTGATGCCCAGCCTTTTCTGTATTGAGACGGCAAAACTGAACAGTTTGGGGTGCTTGCGCCAATTAAACCAGTGATAATGCTGGTAACGCTCCTGCACCAACCCATCCACCACCCACGCCTCACGCTCAGGGTCAACGCATTCGATATACTCGCGTCCGGCGCCGGCACCCAAAAAGGCCTTGAGCGTGGCTAACGGTTTGATGGGGTAATCGGCGCCACTGAGCAAAATCACATAATCAAAAGTTTCCACTGAGTTTTCCAGCTCTTCCAGGGCCGCCAAGGTGGCAGCAACCATGCTCCAGCCACCCCATTCCACGGCGACCCGACGGGCAAAGCGTACGCGCTGGCGTTGACGCTCGTCCAGTCGGGCGGCTGCGGCTACGGTTAAGTCCAGCGGATTTTTTTTGTCCCAATGCCCCACCACGCCATCATCATCGGTTAACAGGCGTTGGATGAGCCGGAACAGGTTATCGGCATCGTCATGCGCCAAAATGATATAAGCCAGTTTCATGCTTAAAACCACCGTCCGGTGTTCATCAGCCCCAAATCGACGCATTGGCGCCAATTTTCAAAGCGTACCGAGGCGCTTGTCCATAAACGGGCTTGCCCGTCTAGCCCTGCCAAATAGCGCTGGTATTCAAAGGAACCGGCATAATGCTGTTGGCGGGCCAGTTCTTCTTCGGCTTTTTCCCTCAATAAGGCTAAATATTTGAAATGCAGCAAACAACCGGTGGGGGCTAAGGTGTCGGCAAAATGCGGCTGGTTCAGGCGGTTCGGCCAAGCAATATGGGTGGAGGCGATGTACGCATAATACCAGCGCCATTTGACCAGCACGGTTTTGTTCAAGGCGGGGGAGAGTTCCGGCTGGTCGGCGAAAAACACCCGCCGCCGTACCCCACCGCGTATCCACCAGTCGCCATAATGGGGGCGCTTGTCCTGATAATAGCCGGTGGCATCAAACCAGGGGCAAACCTCCAAGGGATTTTGCCCGGCATGGTATTGGGCATCATCTATAGCCGCCTCACCGTACATGTCCAGCATCAGGGTAAAAAACGCGGCTTTGCCTTCCTGTTCCAGATACTGGGCCAGTTCGTGCAAATTGCGGCTGTCGCTATAGGGATAGACCAAAAATTCGTCAGGGTCCAAGGTCAGGCACCAATGCCCGCTACCGTATTTGCGTAACAGGAAATTCAGCCAATGGACACCGAATTTTGCCGCCTTATAGCTGGCGGTGGTATGCCAGATTGAACAATCGGAGGCCGCCCCGACACTATCCATAAAACCGTCATCAGAGCCATTGTCGATAAACAAAAAATGGTTGACCCCCAGTCGCCGATAATAGTCCAAGAAATACGGCAGGCGCACCGCCTCATTACGCAAGACCACAAACGCCAACAGGTCACGCGGTTTGATGGCTGCGGTATGGTCTTTGACTAAGGCCAAATCGCGCCCGTACCGCCGTGCTTGCCATTGCAGCGGTGCGGCCTTTTTAAGGAACCGAAAGAGTTTTTGCAAAATGTCCGCCTGATTATCTACGCATCAAATCGCCTGCAAAAAATCGGCGCTAAAATAGGCGTGCAAAAATTGGTATTGGGGCTGTAATTGCCAGCGAAAATAGGCAATGACCGCTTCCGGCACGGCATAAGCCGGGCTGGCGTGGATTTTGTCGTGCAGGGTGCTATAGCCACCCCAGGGTGTCACGTCTAAAAACTGTTCGATGGCCTGCAATAGCCCTA
>JAQTNZ010000449.1 GCA_028713595.1 Methylovulum sp.
GGGGCGGTTTTTTGTAGCCCGCCCCTACAACATCAACACTTAACCCGTTTATTTGCCGGAAAAATCAAACAAGCTGGTCAAATCGCCGATGGCGGGTTGGTTGGCGGGCAGGTAGGGGTTGCTGCCGGCAACGGGGTTGGGCAGGTTGTCGCGGCTACGCGCAGACAATGGGCTTAAGCCCCAGTTGTGTTCGATAAATTTTAAAATCGAAGCGTGGTCATGGTAAACGTGGTCAACATAGCCTTTTTTGGCGTAAGGCGACACCACTAACAAGGGAATCCGTGGGCCGTCACCGAAGAAGTCTAGGTTTTGGATTACGCCGCTGTCAAAATAGCCGCCGCCTTCGTCAGTGGTGACGATAATGGCGGTGTTGGCCCATAATGCGGGTTTGGCTTGCACGGCTGCGACCAGGTCATTGATGAACAATTCATAACGCACGGGGGCGGAATAGCCGGGATGGCCGCTAATCAAGTTTTTGGGGACGACAAACGATACGGCGGGCAAGGTTTCGTTGCTGATGTCAGCCATAAACGATTCCATGCCTTTTAAATGCGCACGCAAAGCGGGGGTGTTGACGACATTGGCGGAGGCGTTATGCGGGTCGCCGATGCTGTTGTAAACGACGGTTTGCATGGTGGAATAAGTTTGTGCCAAGACAATTTGGGTGCGCTGTGGCTCAGGGATGGTGGTCGGCACTTGCGAATTGACGTAGGCATAAACCAACGGATACAGCTCATCATTTAGGATGTCGTTGGCATCACGGCCTGCGGTGTACCAGCCCCAACTGACGTTGTTGGCCGACAGGGCTTCACCGATGGTGGGCACGGTTTGCGGCGGGTAGACATATTTGTTAGCGCCTAGGGCTTTGGCGGTTCCATCAACGTTGTAAGGCGTATCATAGTTGTTGACCAGATAGAACGCGCCTGGTGCGCAGTTGCTGGTGCGGTTGTTGGCCTTAAGGATGTGCAATATGGATTTCACGCCCGGTTGTTTGGCGTCGGAGCAATTGACATAAGAGCCGCCCGCATAGCCGTCTTGGGTGTAAAAGTTGTCAGTGCCCGCTTGCGGGTTGGGGTTTTCAATCTGGTTGGCGGGTGGGGTCGCCAATGCGCCAGCGTTGTTATAGACGGCAACATCGGCGGTGGCTATGGAAAAAAAGTTCGCGCCAGTGCCGCCCATAATCGCTTGGTGGTAGTTGTCGCTTAAGGCGTAAGTTTGCGCCAATTGTTTAAAGATAGGGGCATCGCCTTGGGACATGTTAAAAAAGCCCATCAACTCGCCGCCTTGTTGGGTATCGCTGGCGGTAGGGCCGCCCGCGCCATTGTCACCGCCCGTGCCTACCGTGGTCGCTACCCAAGTGAATAGGCTGTGGTCACGGTTGTTACCACCAGTTTGTTGCCACATTTGGAAGAAGCGATGTGCTGGGTCGCCAGTTGCCGAATTGGCCGAGCCGTAAGGCACATATTTGCTGATTTGGAACGGGCCGTTAGGCAGGTCAGCCGGAAAACGGGCATCGGCGATGGGTGCGACATTCTGCAAAGTGCCTGGATCAAGAATGCCGGTTTGGTAAGGTTGCGGCAAGGTGGCGTAAGGTGCGCCCCGTGCGGGTCTGGCGGTATACTGGCTGGCAGGGTTAACGCCTTGCACTTGTTGGGCTTTGGCAAAGTTAGGGCCTGGCGTGCCATCGGCATTGATGATGCCGCGTGACAATAAGTTCTTTATCGTCTGGCCTTTGGCGGGTTTATAAGCGCCAAACAAGGTGTCAAACGTGACGTTTTCGCCCACGACCACGATAACATGTTGGATGGGTGTCACGGGTGCGCTGGCGACAGCCACGGTGCTATTGATCGCTATTGCGACACCGAGTGCCAGCGATGAATAAAAAAAAGTGTTTTTAGCGTTCATTAAAAGCGGCTCGTCTTTAAGTGGATTGAAAGGCTAGTATCTGATTACAAAATACCTTCATAATCCCCTTAAGGATGCCAGTTATTTGTTACCCGCTAATGACAAGGGCTGTATAGGCGGTTTGTCGCCATCTTTAAGCCTCCCCACTTTCAGCACACCTGCTTTAGGTATAGCTCCTTGTCGCTTAATCTGGACGCTAACATAACCCGTCAATCCCGAAAATCCCAAAAACCAAATGATTCGATCTTATTTTGATAGCCTGGGGCGGGCGTTTTTTCAAACCATTCGTCCAAGATGTATTCCAGTCCATAAAAAACATGATCCCCAAACGCTTGGCCGATGGATTCGATAATGTTGGTGTTGGTTATGTCGGTGTCTTGCAGAGTCATTTTGCTTACCTTTTCTTTGCCGTTTATGGTCACTTCCCTTTCCAGAAAACCTAATGTCCGTTTCCTGGCACACAGAATGGAACACAATGGCTGAACGGTTGCTGAAGGCTAAGGCAGGAGGCTTATATTGTCCTATGGACGACTGCGAGGGGTTGTGAGCTGCATCAATAAAATTGCTGACAATAGTGGGGTATGTTCTTGTGCCGCCCTCCCCCATTTTCAGGCAGCCATTGCCGATGGTTTAGGCGATTTTGGCATAAAAAAGTAAAAAACCTTTCCCAAAGGGCGGGTAACAGCAAAAAAACACTATTTGATTTCCATTAAAAATCAAATAGATACAGCTGTTAAAATAACTTTTGTGGAATAATTCCTTTTTTAGTGGTAATAGTGAATTTTATTGGCAAGATAATTTCTATATAGTCCTTACAACGCTATTTTTGGGTTAAGCTGGAAGTACCCAGCGTAAATATCAGAACCAATCCATCCCCAAATTGTCAAATTACCGACACTAAAAATCGGTGATGTTGGTATCTGACGGTTGATTCTTGGGATATAAGGCATTCTTAAACCAATTCAAACCCAACCGTTACCAAAAACAGGAGCGGCGGATAAACAGCCGGACAGCCGCCGGTTTAGCCACCTGTAAAAAAATTATAAAAAAATACGGGGACAGCGACACCGCCATTGCATAGCGCAGGTGCATTGCGTTAACATCGGGGCGACAGGAAAAAAGGATTGATAGGTATTGTCATTACCACTCGCTATAAAAATAACGGCGCAACCGACAATAACGGCAGGCTTATGATAGGGTCACTAATGCCAGGACTGACACAAATGACGGATTATTAACAACCGATTGTTTATAATAAAGCCATTATTTCAAGCGTAAAAAGCTTAAGGTTTGGCAGACTGAAAGGGCTTTATAGGCAACCGCTCTGACGACAAAAACCATTTATATGATCTATATGAAAAAAATCACCAT
>JAQTNZ010000450.1 GCA_028713595.1 Methylovulum sp.
AGGCCATGACGATGGCATCGGGGCTATCTTGGTTGATAAAGAACCGATAGTCCAAGTCGTGCATGTCAATGGCCGTATAGCGGTAGTGCAGTTGCGGCGTTTGTATGTGGTTTGGCATTGTCAAGGCTGGCTTGCCAATTTATAGCAGATACTGGCACACCTTCCTCTTTTGGGTGGCACAACCTGATGTCGGTCAAATAGCGCAACATCCTGTCCGGCATGTCCTGTTGGTTTTGATTTTGGATTTCAATATGCAGGATGGACACCTTGCCGGTATTATCGCTAACCCGTGAGCAAATCCGCCCGTCTGTCTTCTATCCGTTGCTGCTCGGTCTCTATTAGTTCGACCGTTGCCAATTGCAAATTAAAAATATACGTTGCCACATCGACGAGGATGCGTTTAAAAACCCGCTTGGAGATAATGTCTTTTTGTCCCATACCGATGGTATTCCGTTTAAGGTTTTACCGCCAAGCAGTTTTGTTCCATTCGAAGATAGGGCTATTGATGTCCGAAAGAGTGTTGCGAGCCAGTAAGCCTTTAATATTTATGTGCCTACAGCTTAAATAACCGGATGGCGTTAGCGGTATCTTAAAATGGCGTGTCAAGATTTGTTCTGAGGTTTTGCCGCTAAGGCTTCGATGTTACGTTTTGCCAAGCTGTCGATGACGGCGTTTAACGAGCCTTTGGTTTGTATCTCGCTGTTAAACGTAGATCGGTAGTTGGTGACTAAGCTCACGCCTTCTATCATAATGTCGTAGGCTTTCCATTCGCCTTCGTGCAGAGCCATGCGATAATCAATGGCTATCGGCTGGATGCCAGGTTGCAGCACTTCGGTCTTCACCACCACTTTCGTGGCACCCGGTTCCATTTCCATCGGTAAAAAACGTACTGACCATTCTTTAAAATCGATAAATGCACGGGAGTAAGTACGTATCAATAAAGTCTGGAACTCTTGTTTAAAACGGTTGCGTTCTTCAACAGTGGCGGTTTTCCACAATTTACCCAATACTAAGGCGGCGATGTGGTCAAAGTCGACATGTGGATAGATGACTTGGTTAACAAACTCGTTGATCTTGGCAAAATCTTTGGTGAAATTTTTGTCCTGCATTTGCGATTGCAATTGCGCCGAAGCTGATTCAATAGCCTGTTGTGGCGGTTGTAAATCGGCGGCGAACACTGGGGTCAGGGGGGCGGCAGTCAATAGTAATGCTAATAATGCAGATAAGATAGGGTGTCTTGCCTTCATAAAATCCTCTAAAATGCGGCGGTTAAAATATACGACTTTGGAAAATGAATTTAGTTTCTTAAAAAAGCCCGTTTATATTGAAAATTCCTAGGGTGATGAAGCGGCTGTGGTCTTTGTAGTGCCTAACCGTGCATCGGCGAAAACACCGAGCTTTTGTTAGCCAAATGTTACGGCAATAAAATTCATCATAACCCTTTATTTCCAAAGCAAACCCGCTTTATTATCAACCCGAAAGAGCAATAGATCAGATGGCTTATCATAACATTACAATACCCATACGCATGAGAAGAATGCGTTACCAAGATTTTTCCAGACGCTTGATGCGCGAGAATCGCTTAAGCGTGGATGACCTGATTTATCCGTTGTTTGTCACCGAAGGCGAGGGGCTGCGCGTGGAGGTAGCCTCTATGCCTGGCGTGGAGCGGTTGTCTTTGGATATGTTGCTGACAGAAGCACGCGAGTTACACGCCCTAAAAATCCCCGCCATCGCCCTGTTTCCAGTGGTATCGGCTGAACAGAAATCCTTAGATGCCGCCGAGGCTTACAACCCCGATGGCTTGGTACAACGCAGTGTCCGCGCCCTTAAAGAGACCGTGCCGGAACTAGGTATTATCACCGATGTCGCCCTAGACCCCTACACTAGCCACGGCCAAGATGGCTTGCTGAATGCAAACGGCTATGTCGTCAATGATGAAACCGTCGCGGTATTGGTCAAACAGGCCTTATCCCACGCCGAAGCCGGGGCTGACATCATCGCCCCCTCCGATATGATGGATGGGCGTATTGGCTCCATCAGGGGAGCATTGGAAGCGCAAGGGTATATCAACACCTTAATTTTAGCCTACTCGGCCAAATACGCTTCGGCTTTTTACGGGCCGTTCCGTGATGCCGTCGGCTCAGCGGGTAATCTTGGCAAAGGCAACAAACATAGCTATCAAATGGACGCTGCTAACAGTGATGAGGCCTTGCGCGAAATTGAATTGGATTTGCAAGAAGGTGCAGATATGGTCATGGTCAAACCAGGGATGCCCTATTTGGACATCATCCGCCGCGTTAAAGACACCTACGGCGTACCGACCTTTGCTTATCAAGTCAGCGGCGAATATGCCATGCTCAAAGCCGCCGCCCAAAACGGCTGGCTGGACGAACGCGCGGTGGTGTTAGAGTCTTTGCTCGCCTTTAAACGTGCGGGTAGTGATGCGATTTTGACCTATTATGCCAAAGCCGTTGCCCAATGGCTTAAGGATGGCGCATGAGTGAGTGTTATGCCGTTTTTGGGCAACCTATCCAGCACAGCAAATCCCCGCGCATCCATACTTTTTTTGCTGCCCAGACTGGGCAGAATATGAGCTACACAGCGCAAGAAGTCGCTCCCAAGCACTTTAGCGATAATGTCCAGGCTTTTTTCGCCCACGGCGGTTTGGGGCTTAACTGCACCGTACCGTTGAAAGAATTGGCGTTCGCCTACGCCGATAGCAAAACACCTCGCGCCTTGCGTGCTAAAGCCGTCAACACCTTAAAATACCAGCCCGATGGCTTGGTTTTGGGCGACAATACCGATGGTTGCGGTTTGGTCACTGATTTACTGGACAATCACAAGCTCACCTTAACAGGTCGCCGGATATTATTGTTAGGGGCAGGTGGGGCCAGTCGGGGCATTATCGCCCCGTTGCTGGAACAGACCCCAGCCACTATCATCATAGCCAACCGCACCCCAGACAAAGCCATGCAATTGGCGGCCGAATTTCAAGATTTAGGGGCTATCAGCGGGGGCGGTTTTGCTGAACTGAACGGGCAACATTTCGATCTGATCCTTAACGCCACCTCCGCCAGCCTGAGCGGCCAACTCCCTCCCCTACCCGAAGGCGTGCTGGCAGCAGGCGGTGTCTGTTACGATCTGGCCTACGGCAACCAACCCACGGCCTTTGTGCGTTGGGGACTCGCCCACGGTGCGGCGCACAGCTTGGATGGGCTGGGTATGTTAATCGAGCAAGCCGCCGAAGCCTTTTATCTCTGGGGCGGAGT
>JAQTNZ010000451.1 GCA_028713595.1 Methylovulum sp.
AATAACGTTTTCTATGTTATTGAATACAAATAGTATTCCTTAACTTAATGGCAGTGAGGCTCTAAGCTACGTTTTGACACGGTTTTGAAGGTGATTAAGGCCTTGTGGGCATCAATCTCCATGCCGAACCTGTTTAAATATTGCGGAATATGATTTCTGGCAAGCTGGCCTCTGACAAACGCGGTAAGGCGCATTCCGTAGAGTGTGAGGCGACAATCGCTCGCGCCCTACGCTGGCTGTAGATCGCCTTATCTACAAAAAAGTGGCTAAGGATGAGAAAACGGCGATTGAATAACCGCCGTTTGTTGGTTTGAGGTTATTAGTAAATGACCTGTTTGCCAGTTGATTATTGAGGGGATGTCAAGATAAACGAACTGGTGCCTCCTGTCACAAGCAACATATACATAGGCTTGCATATAGTAGTATTGAGACGATCAGGTGTGCATACAGTAGCATCTAGAATCGTTAGCGCTGCCGCTGAGCTTGACGGTGAGATGATCCTATCCCCCCCTATCCACCAGTTGTTGCTTGAGCCATAATGACCTTGTCCTAAGTACACGGTATTCGGATAGCTAAGCCCACCAGGAGTAAGCGTTATAGTTATTGCAAAGTAGAAATTTAATTGAGCGGGCCCATTAATACTTCCTTTATCTGGAGCAAACATATGACAAATTCCGCCACAATCTGCTCTGAACTTATTAGCTATACCAGCATCGCCACTTCTATCACAATCTAACTCAAGCGTAAATACATTTCCTGATGGTGTAATCTTAACAACATCACTATGTTGTTGGTCGGTAGGTGCATGGATTGAACCCGCATTAAAGGTTATTGTCATATTATTACCGTTATTAAATTTATTGGTGATAGTGACTGTATTACTTGTTGCCATTGTTGTTCCCCTGATATTATGATGTTTAAGGTTGATGCTTGGTTTTAATGTATTGGTATAAAATAGTTTAAGATTGGTTATCATAATTATTTATTTCCTGTTATTTATTAATATTTGCCAAGAAATCATTTCGACAACCATATACATTACATCATATATTGAAGTTTATTTAAATGTTTTATTACTTAATGCGGTAATGCGTATTCTGTAGGGTGTGGGGTGATAGCTGTATTACACCGTAGTTGGTTTTTTATCATCCGGCGCATTACGCTATCGCTCGCTGCTATTAACTTAATGGCAATGACCTTTGGCTTGCCCTTAAACAACGAAGTTATGTTCCGCACATCCCCAATTCGCCATCATCTTGCATAATCATTCCATATTCCTTTCCCAATATGCGGTTATAGTATGTACCAAGAACCGCATTAAGCGGTTCTGCTTTGACGACAACTATTGAGGTGACACTTATGAAAAAACTATTATTAAGCTTGCTGTTGGCGCTCAGCATTCCGCTGGCGGTTGCAGGGGGCATGGGCGGTGGTATGGGTGGTATGGGCGGCCCCGGTATGGGCGGCCCTGGCATGAGCCCTGCCGATTTTAAGGCGCATCATGCCGAAAAGATGGCGATGATGGCTAAGGAACTGGGTTTGACGGCGGATCAGCAAAGCAAGGTCGATGCTATTTTTGAACAGCAACGGGTTAAGTTCCAAGCGGTGCATGAAGAGACCAAAAACCACCTGAAAGAAGTGCTGACACCGGATCAGTTCAAAAAGTTTGAGACTATGCACCCGCACCACATGATGCCCCCACCACCGCCACCCAAACCCGAATAAACGCCAGCCCTTTCGTTAGGGCGATAACGCCCCGTTGTGCAAGGCAACTGGCGGTTTGGCAAGCAGGGTTAGAGGCAAGCCCCCTCTGGCACTATTGTTTTTGGGCTTCGTTTTCCCACATCGTCAACAAATCCTCCGGTTTGGCTTCAAAAAAGCCAGCCGGAGGCTCGCCGGCCCCGTCCACATGTTTTTGTGTCCAGCGCACCAAGTGCTGGAGCACGGGCAACAAATCCGCACCCTTGGGCGTTAAAAAATATTCATAGCGCACAGGCTTATCCTGATAAGGCCGCTTGAGCAGTAGGCCGTTTTCTTCCAACTCGCGCAGGCGGCTGGCTAGAATGTTGGTCGGGATGCCTTCGGGGGAGTTTTGAAAATCGCAGTAGCGGCTTTTGCCTAAGCACATGTCGCGGATGATGATAAGGCTCCATTTGTCGCCGATATATTCAAGGGCGATGGACAGGGGGCATTGTGAGCGGTAGGTTTGCGTGTCTGTTTTCATTAGGGGCTTAAAACATCAGATATAAATAGATACTTGCAAAAAACAAGTTTATATGTGAAAATCCTTTCACTTGCAATAAGCAAGTGACAATAATCTTTTCTTCCAGGAGACTTCGTATGAAACTGTATCATTTTCCGATTTCACCCAACTCACGCCGTGTGATTGCCGTTTTGCACCATTTAGGTTTGGATTGTCAATTGCAAGCAGTGGATTTGCTGAAAGGCGAACATTTGCAAGCGGATTTTTTGCAATTGAACCCTAACCACATGATCCCGACCTTGGTTGACGGCGATTTTGTCCTCTGGGAATCCAATGCCATTATGCAGTACCTGTGTTCCAAAGTGCCAGACAATTCGTTGCTGCCAGCCGACCCTAAAGTCCATGCGGACATCACCCGTTGGCAATTTTGGCAAGTCGGGCATTTTGGCCGCGCCTGTGGCGTGTTTATTTTTGAGAATATACTAAAGGGAGCCTTAAAATTAGGTGAACCGGATGCGGCAGAGTTAGCAAAAGCGACCGATAATTTCCATCGTTTTGCCAAAGTGTTGGAAGAGCATTTGACGGGGCGTGACTGGCTGGTCGGCGATACGTTGACGTTGGCGGATTTTTCCGTCGCCTCGCTGTTAGAGTTGACGGCACTGGCGAAATATCCGCTGGAAGGTTATCCAGAAATAGCCCGTTGGTACAGCGCCATTGAGCAAATCCCCGCGTGGCAAAGCTCGACCCCGGCGAAACTGTCTTAACTAGGCGTTAGGGTTGTAAATAACGGGGAGGCTTGCCCCTACGGTGCAATACGGCTGTCGGCTATTGCACCCGTAGGGAATGGGTTTTACACGTTACGGGATACGCCTTACCGAGTTACGAAATGTACCTTACCGTATTTGTAATAATTAATTGTGGCTCTATATGGGTTTCAAGGTCTTTTTAACCAAAACAGCCAGTAATGAAGACAGCAAGCCTTTACCGCGTTTTCTGACGTTATGGACAAACTCAAAAAAGCTCAGGTACAGCGGCAACTTGGCCT
>JAQTNZ010000452.1 GCA_028713595.1 Methylovulum sp.
GGTCAACAAACACAAAAACTTGCACCGTCAATCCCGCCAAGCCCGGCACTTCCCTATCCCGACCCGTGTCCAATTTTTGGAAGACCCGCTAGGGCGACATACGCTGATCGAATTGGTCACCACCGACCGTGCCGGGTTGTTGTCACAAATCGGCCAGGCGTTCATCAAGCAACACATCAACCTGCACAGCGCCAAAATCACCACCATCGGCAGCCGTGCGGAAGACTTGTTTTATGTGACCGACCCGCACAACCAACCGATCACCGATGTGTCGCGGCAACAGCAAATCCATGATGAGATGCTGGCGATGTTGGATTTCGAGCATTGACCGGATTGCAGGGCTTGCAAATTTGCTGGATGTCAATAAATAACTGATTTTAATTGTATGAAATTTGTTTAGAATAAATCTTCAAATTTCTATAAAATTCGCCCCTTTACCTTTAATTTGTCATAGCGCACCTTCATGGATCTAAATTTTCTCGATTTCGAACAACCTATCGCTGAGTTAGAAGCGAAAATCAAAGAGCTTCGCAATGTGGAGTTTGACAATAACATTAATATTTCCGATGCCATCAAGCAATTGGAAGATAGAAGCCGCTCTTTGACCGAAACCATTTTTGCCGAACTGTCCGACTGGCAAATTTCCCAGTTGTCAAGACACCCTGGGCGCCCTTACACGCTCGACTATATCAACCTGATGATGACCGACTTCCATGAGCTGCATGGCGATCGGGCTTATGCGGACGACCCGGCCATCGTCTGCGGCTTGGCGCGGCTTGACGGCCAACCTATCGTGATTATCGGCCACCAAAAGGGACGCGACACCAAAGAGAAGATTCACCGTAATTTTGGGATGCCGCGCCCTGAAGGCTACCGCAAAGCCTTGCGGATTATGAAAATGGCCGAGCGCTTCCAACTGCCGGTCATTTGCCTGATTGACACCCCTGGCGCGTACCCTGGCATCGGTGCCGAAGAGCGCGGCCAAAGCGAGGCTATTGCCAGAAACTTGTTTGAAATGGCAAAGCTTAAAACCCCGGTCATCTGCACCGTCATCGGTGAGGGCGGTTCCGGTGGGGCGTTGGCGATTGGGGTCGGCGACCGTTTGATTATGCTCGAATACAGCACCTATTCGGTGATTTCCCCCGAAGGTTGCGCTTCCATCTTGTGGAAAAGCGCCGAAAAATCACAGCTGGCGGCGGAAGCGATGGGCATCACCTCTGACCGTATCCGTGAGCAAGGCTTTCTGGATGAAGTCGTGCGCGAGCCGTTAGGCGGCAGTCATCGGGATTTTGTCAGCACCGCCAAAAACCTTAAGGAAACCCTGTTGCGCCATCTGGCCGAGCTGAAACAACAGCCGATAGATGAACTGCTCACCAACCGCTACCAACGCATTATGGACTTTGGGGTGTTTGCCGAGTAGCGGTTAAGCTTGGTAGGCGCGGTGCGGTGTACCCTGTACGATATGCTCTAAGCGGTCAAGTTTTCGGTTTTTGGAGCTTGGGTCTCTTGACCGCAACCAAGCGGGCAGGATGCCCGCGCTCCTCTCAATAAAAACCGAAAACTTGACCGTTTGAAGTATAGCCGCGTACAACCTGCACACTATGAAAATCTTGCTTTTCGAATACATTTGCGGCGGCGGTTTTAACCGCCAAGCCTTGCCGGACAGTTTGGCGAGGGAAGGCGGCCTGATGTTGCAGGCCTTGCTGGCCGATTTTGCCAGCCTGCCCGCCATCGAGCTGACCGTCATGCTCGATAGCCGCTTGCTGGCCCGTTTTGACACTGCGGCGGTGCAAGTGGCGGTGGTTACGCCGGAACAGGACGTTGATGCGGAATTTGCCCGCTTGGTCGCCACTGCCGATGCCGTTTGGCCTATCGCGCCGGAATCGGGGCATATCCTGCATAAGCTCTGTCTGGCGGTACAAGCCCAAGGCAAAAACTTGTTAACCTCGCCCGCCGCCGCCGTGGCTTTGACGGGCGACAAATATCAAACTTATCTGCGTTTGCTTGAATATCATATCCCCACCGTGCCTACCCAACTGGCCGACCGTGCCGACTGCCCCGCAGGCGAATGGATGGTCAAGCCGATTGACGGGGCGGGCTGTGGCGACAGTTTTGTCGTGTCCCTACCGGACGCAGACCCCCAGCCGTTCCCCCGCTCGGCCAGCCTTATTGTCCAGCCGCACTTACAGGGCGACAAAACCAGCCTGTCTTGTTTGTTCCGGCATGGCAAATGCTGGCTATTGTCAGTAAACCTGCAACATTTTAATAGGGTAGGGCGACATTATGAGCTGTCCGGCATCACCGTCAACTGCCGCCCCGTCAACGATGTTTATCAAGCCTTGGCCGACCAAGTGGCGGCGGCGTTCCCGCAGTTGTGGGGCACTGCCGGCATCGACCTGATTGAGGACGGTGGGGCGGTGCTAGTCTTGGAAATAAACCCGCGCCTGACCACGTCATTTACGGGGCTGCAAGCCGCGCTAGGCCTGAACATTGCCGAACAGGTCTTGTGCTTGCGGCAAGGCTTGCCCTTGCCTGTCGCCACGCTTGACCGCCCTGTGCTGCTGGGTGTGCAATAACGCCAGCCGATTACGCCATTGAATTAATGAATTATCATTAACAATCATAGTGTTAATGGGTAAACACCCGTTTCCGCCCCGCCGTGCCGTCTTTTAACGCCGCAATGGCTTTGTATTAATGGTTGCTGCTGTCGGTCGCTTGGCAATTATCGAGCATCTGATGTGCCGTGAATCCGGCTTTTAAATCCGCCCCAGCCGTTTAGGAAACTATTTTTATCCGAAAATATAATGGGATAGCAACGTCCGAATTGGGCCGGATGTGCAATAACGCAGAATGGCATTTAAGAGTACCGCTCAAGCAGGGTACAATAGGGGCATTTATCTATAGCATTGGCGAACCGCTAGCTAGGCGGGGACAGCCAAGCCTTTTCTTTTTGCCAGAAATACAGGTTTTCCCTTGACTAAAAAAATTATCCGCATTGCCACGCGGCAAAGCCCCTTAGCGGTGTGGCAAGCCGAGCATGTTGCCGGGCGGCTGGAACAACTGTTTCCGAACTTACGCACCGAGTTGGTGAAAATGGTGACGCGGGGCGACAAAATCCTCGATGCCCCGTTAGCCAAGGTGGGCGGCAAGGGTCTGTTCGTTAAAGAATTGGAGCAAGGGATGTTGGAGGGGATAGCCGATATTGCCGTCCATTCCATGAAAGATGTTCCGGTCGAGTTTCCCG
>JAQTNZ010000453.1 GCA_028713595.1 Methylovulum sp.
CGGCAAAGGTTTTTCGGGGTTGGCGGCAACCCAGGCTTGCCGCACCGAGCTAATGCCGATAGCGGCTAGGGTGTCTTCCGAACGCCCCAACTGTTCTTTTAAACTGGCAAAATAACGCACTTAAATTGACATATTCATTCACGCGGCTACAAAAACTAAGGATAATGCCGGACACATCCAACATTTTGTGCTAATTTTACCGACAAATGACCGAACTCACCCATTTTAATCAAGCAGGCGAAGCCTATATGGTCGATGTCGGCGACAAGGCCATCACCCAGCGGGTGGCCGTCACCGAAGGCTATATCGACATGCAGCCGGAAACCTTGGCCTTGCTGGTCGGCGGCGGCCATAAGAAAGGCGACGTGCTAGGCATTGCCAGAATCGCCGGGATTATGGCCAGCAAAAAAACCGCCGACCTGATCCCGCTCTGCCATCCTCTGCCGATCACCCATGTCGATATTACCTTAAGCCCTAACCTGGAAAAAAACCACGTCCATTGCCAAACCACCGTGAAAACCAACGGCCAGACGGGCGTGGAAATGGAAGCCTTAACCGCCACCGCCTGCGCGTTGCTGACCATTTACGACATGTGCAAGGCCGTGGACAGGGGCATGGTCATCCACTCCTTACAATTGCTGGCTAAGGATGGCGGCAAGTCGGGGCATTGGCAACGGTAGTGATTTATAAATTCATCTCAATAAGATAAAAATACGCCATCGTTACGCTATCGTTCCCACGCTCCGGCATCACTGCCATTAAGTTAAGGATTTGTGATTGTAATATCAACAAGATAGGATTGGCCGTTCGCCTGTCTCCAGACCACCCCTGTGGTGGAGCTGGTCGAAGGGTGAACGGTTAATCCGGTCATGGTTCGACTAGCTCACCACGAACGGATTAACTTATTACGACCTTAACCCAATAGCGTTTTCTATGTTATTGAATAAAAATAGTATTCTTTAACTTAATGGTAGTGACGCCGGAGCGTACCCACAGATAAATCACTGCCATTAAGTTAAGGATTTGTGCCTTTAATTTCAACAAGATAAAGGAAGCGTTCTCGTTCCCACACGCTGTGTACCCACGGGGCATGAATGGGAATGCAGTGCCACCTGCGCTGCGGTGTGTGAAACGGGACGCGGCGCGTCCTAACGGCATTCCCATTCATGCCCCAGAGGGTACGCGGCACGCGGGAACGAGTGCGTACTTATTAACAGTCTGATTTTTAAAAAATAATTCTTTAACTCACCTATCGCCCCCTAACCCCATTGCCTAAACCGACACTTTGCGCCCCCATTCAAAACCCACCCTAGAGACATCCGTATGCCCATGACCTTAGAAGAACTTGCCCGCGCCTGTAATGCCCGTATTGAAGGTGGCGACCCTATGGCCTTGATCGTTTCGGCGGGGGATATCAGCTCCGCACAACAAGGGCAAGTCACGCAACTGACCAATGCCCGCTATACCCATTACTTGAAAGAATCGGCGGCGACCGCCTGTTTTGTCGCCGAAGGCTTGATGCCGCCGGCGTTTCCGGCCACGATGGCCTTATTGGTCTGTACCGACCCGGAAATGAGCTTTATCAACGCCATCGGCCTGTTGCATCCCGAACCCCAATACGCCGCCACTATCGCCCCGCAAGCGGTGCTGGCAACCACCGTCAGCCTCGGTGAAAATGTTTACGTCGGCCCTTTCGCGGTGATTGGCGAGGCCAGCCACATCGGCGACGGCAGCGCCATCCTCGCGGGCGCTTATGTCGGCGGGCGGGTCAAGATTGGCAAGCACTGCCGCATCCATCCCTATGCCGTGATTTATGACGGCGTGGTCATAGGCGATCATGTCACCGTCCATTCCGGGGCGGTCATCGGCGCCGATGGGTTTGGTTATAAGTTTAGGGATCATCATCATGTTAAAGTGCCGCAAGTCGGCAATGTAGTGATCGGCGACCATGTTGAAATCGGCGCCAACACCTGTATCGACCGGGGTGCCTTGGGCAGCACCACTTTAGGCCAGGGCAGCAAGATAGACAATTTGGTGCAAATCGGCCATAACAACAAAATTGGCCGCCATGTGATTATGTGCGGCCAAGTCGGCGTGTCCGGCTCTTGTAAGATTGACGATTACGCCATCCTCGCCGGCAGCGCCGGTATCGCCGACCATGTCACTATCGGCCAAGGGGCGGTCATCATGGCCCGCGCCGGTGTGGCCGGTGACGTGCCCGCCCAAGCCCACTATTTTGGCAGCCCCGCCAAAGACAAGCGCGTGGCCTATAAGGAACAGATAGCCTTAAGCAAGTTGCCGGAACTGCTGAAAAAAGTGAAATGGCTGGAAGAGCAGTTGCAGCAGCTTGAAAAGGGACAGGATTAAGCCCGTCACCAATAAAACCATATAAAAAATACTGGATTTAGCATAAAATGGGCTTGCAAATCAAAAGCGACAATTAACATCAGAACAGACGCGATTTTCTGGCTCGCCCCCCCTCCCCTTTCCAATACCCGCCATAATTTGATAATTTATTGGATTATAAACAATTAGTAAATGATACATAGCCTTATTTAACTCCCCCATGTAACCAAGCTGTCATGTAATTTTTATAAAATGCTACTGATATTGGGTGAATGCTCCCTCCCCTGCTTTTGCACAGTTTTTTAGGTTATCCATGCTTAGCACCAAAAACAAACGCGATTTTAACGGCTCTGTCGAGTTTTCCGCCCCCAGTGTCATGGCCTTGACCCAAGCGGTCAGGCCCATCACGCTGGATATGCTGATACTGGATGTGCTGGGCTTGTTTCAGGACAACCCTGAACTGTCCGCCTTGCCGGTCATCACCGATGAGGGGAATTTTTTTGGCATCATTTCTAGGCGCAATTACCTGAACCTGATGACGCGTGCCTTTGCCCGCGAACTGTACGCCCGCAAACCGCTGTTCATCTTGTTGGAAAGCAATGGCGACATTTTTGTCGCGCCGATGATCGTCTATGTCAATGACCGGATAGACAAGGTCATTGCCGATTTTTTAAGCAAAGACCCGGGCATCCGCTATGAAGCCTTGCCGGTGGTTGACGATAGCGGCATTGTCGGCGTGGTCAAGATAGCCGATATGATGCTTAAGATTTCCCAATCCCAAGGCAACCTGATTGAAACCATGCAGCAATTGAGCGCAAGGCTTAATGATGAGGGTTTGCGTTCGTGCAATTCAGGTTTCATATCGGTGGCATCGGTCATCCATTC
>JAQTNZ010000454.1 GCA_028713595.1 Methylovulum sp.
GTACATGCGTTATTTATGGTGTCATTTATCATCATCACATTGATTGCCGCAAATATTGCCTTAAACTCCCGCCCGTCACGGCTGCTTGAAATATTGACACATACCATGCAAAGCAGTGGTCAGCTACCTGTGCGAATTTGCATCCTACTGCAAATCCTGTTCGTCGCCCTTGCGGACAAATTTGGTTTGAACATTGTGATGGGCGCATTTACTGCTGGCATAGTGGTGGGTCTTGCCATGAAAGGGGAAGGTGGGGAGTTATTGCGGCACAAGCTGGACGCTATCGGTTATGGTTTCCTTATCCCCATATTTTTTATCGTCACGGGTATGAAGTTTGAAATTAGCGCCTTATGGTCGGCCCCGCTCGCCCCCTTACAAGTCATACTATTGTTAATCCTGATGGTGGCGATCCGTGGCGTTCCGGTATTTTTATATAAAAAAGCCATGTCTCCCGATGAACAGCTACCCTTTGCACTTTATTCGGCCACCAGCCTGTCGCTGATCGTTATCATCAGCGAAATAGGCACTTCCTCCGGGCTGATGCCTCCCGACAGAGCCGCCATACTGGTCAGTGCCGGCATGATTTCCGTACTGTTATTCCCCATTTTGGCGGTAAAATTACGCGGCAAGCTGATCCTGCCTTGGTAAAAAAATTTTCAGACAGGGGATTTTGATTGGGCGGGATGTACTTTTTAACACAACCCGTCCAATTCACACCCCACAACAGCCCCAGATAACCTGTTAGGCTCAGATATAAACAAAGCCTTAGCAAAGCGGGTTTCAAGTCGCTAACTTTAACGGCTTGAAAAAAGGCAACACAGCCCCTTCCCACAAAACTAACGCTTAACGGAAACGGGTAAATAAGTTAAATTAACCGCTATAGCGGATAGATGGCTGGGTAGCCCTGCGAAAAACAAGGGCTATCTTTAAGCGACTAACCACCCCGTAAACAACATTGGATCACCTGTGCAAAAGAAACCACCTGAAATTGTCGCGGCTGTAGACCTAGGTTCTAACAGTTTTCACATGATTGTTTGCAGTTTAAATGAGGGCAAACTGATCACCTTGGACCAGCTTAAGGAAATGGTCAGGCTGGCATCGGGGCTGGACAAGAACAACATCCTCGACCTCGAAACGCAACAACGGGCATTGGCGTGCCTGGAACGCTTTGGGCAGCGCATCCGCAATTTCCCACCGGAGAGTGTGCGCGTGGTCGGCACCAATACGTTGCGGGCCGCCAAAAATGCCGCGCAATTTCTCGTCAAGGCCGAGCAGGCCTTAAACCATCCCATCCATATCATTTCCGGTATTGAAGAGGCGCGGCTGATTTATCAGGGGGTGGCGTTTAGCTTAGGCTCGCCGGGCAATTTGCGGCTGGTCATGGATATTGGCGGCGGCAGCACCGAGTACATCATCGGCAGTGGCGAAAACCCGCAGAGCAAAGAAAGCCTGCACATGGGCTGCGTGTCGGTAAGCAACAACTTTTTCCCTGATGGCAAATTGTCTAAAGACGCGTTCAACAAAGCCGTGCTGTTCGCCGAGCAACAGTTAGAACCGATAGAAATCCGCTTCCAACGCAGTAATTGGGATGTGGCGATTGGCGCGTCCGGCAGCCTAAAAGCCATTGCCAAAGTGCTGGAAGCCAAAAATTGGAGCAACAACGGCATCACCCGCAGTGGCTTAGAATTGCTGGCTAACCACCTTACCCAATGCACACACATCAGCGAGCTGAACCTGCCTGACTTTGATGAGGAGCGCCTGCCAGTTTTTCCGGGCGGCCTGGCCATTGCTTACGCCACATTTAAAAGCCTCAACATCGAGCAAATGACCATTTCTGACGGGGCGCTCAGGGAAGGCCTGATCCAATATCTATTGGGGCGTATTTACGATCAGGACATCCGTGCCACGACCATCCAAAATACCGCCGAACGCTACCATACCGACCGCCAACATGCGGCGCGGATCAAGCAGACCGTCCATTACATCCTGGAAAACGCCACCACCCAATGGTCGTTTGCCGCCGATGAAGACGGCCATCAATTTTTGGATTGGGCGGCGGATTTGCACGAAATCGGCCAAGACATCGCCCATAGCCAATACCATAAACACAGTGCCTACATCATCGAAAATAGTGATCTGGCAGGCTTTTCCAAACAAGACCAGATTGTCTTGGCGGCGATCATCCGCTCGCATCGGCGTAAATTCTCGTTTGCCCGTTTCGTCAACCTGCCAGCACCTTGGCACCAATACGCCGCGTATCTGACATTGGTTTTACGGCTGGCGGTGCTGTTGCGGCGCAACCGCCATGACGAAGCCTTGCCTGAGTTTAAGATCAATCTGGGCAAAAGCAAAATGGCGCTGAAATTCCCTAGCGGCTGGCTGGCACGCGTACCACTGACCCATGCCGATTTGGCCCAAGAAGCCGAATACTTGAAAGATGCGGGCTTTACCCTGACATTTTCCTGATTGGCATGATCAAGCACCTGTTACGCCTACCGATTTACTGCTTAGGCACATTGCTGGCAATGGGCGTGATTATCATCTTGTTCGGTGTCAGCGACCATCCCGACGTGCAACTGGGTTGGTCGCTCAGCCATGAAGACGTGTTGAGGGCACGTAAAATCCTCCGCGAAGGCTCCAAAACCCGCCCCGATGAAATAGGCTCGTTGGTATTGTCCAAAGAAGACTTGAACCTTGCCGCCAACTACCTGCTTAACCGCTACAGCAAAAGCGCGGTGGACATTTCCTTAAAAGCCAATAAGCTTAAATTTATTGTCACCGCCACCTTGCCGGAAAACCCGCTGGGCAAATACCTCAACGTCACGCTCAGGCTGGGCAATGTCGATGGCAACCCCTTGCCGACCGTGACCAAATTTAAGGCCGGCAAATTATTGCTGCCCTCCGGCATTGCTGCCTATCTGATTGATTACGGCATCCGGCATTCGGCACTAAACAATTATTTTTTGCTCGCCACCCGCCAGATCCAAGCGGTGAAAATCGCCCCTGAAACTATCACCATCACTTATTTTTCTGATTTGGACACCCTGATCCAAGCCCGGCAGTTGCTGAACCCCAACGCCGCCCACACGGATTATAATGACTATCAGCAAAAAATTGGCGAAATTGTCAGCCAACACGACCCCAAATGGCGGCTTTCCTTCGCCGATTTGCTCAAGCCTTTATTCGCCCTGGCCTACCAACGCTCCAACCTGAACAACGCCATTGACG
>JAQTNZ010000455.1 GCA_028713595.1 Methylovulum sp.
TGCTTGGGCAACGCGCCTTTTTTAATGGGCTTAAGTCCGCTTTTAACGCTTTATTTTTGCGTATCCTCCACGCCCTCATGGTATTTTTATCCCTTCTTTGCAACAAACCGTCCGCCACCGCATGAAGACAGAAACCCGCCCCGAGCATTTTGAAGCGCCTTCCATCATCGGCACGATACTCAGGCGGCTACATATCGATATCCCCTTATTTATCGGCTTATTCCTCACCGCCCTGTTAAGCTTTATCATCTTATACAGTGCGGGCGGACAAGATATGGGCATTTTGTACCGCCAAGCGGCGCGTATCGGCCTGGCGTTTGTGCTGATGACGGCACTGGCGCATATCAACCCGTATCAATTCAAACGTTATTCGGCCTTATTGTTTGGTATGGGCGTGTTTTTGCTGCTGGCGGTGCTGGTCATAGGACAAATCGGTAAAGGGGCGCAACGGTGGCTGGATTTGGGTTTTTTTCGTTTTCAGCCTTCGGAGATGATTAAGCTCACCACACCGATGATGGTGGCCTGGTATTTGTCCGAACATGCCCTACCCCCAAAAATCAAGCAACTGGCTATCGCCACGCTGTTAATTTTGGTGCCGACTTTGCTGATCGCCAAACAACCGGATTTAGGCACGGCGTTGCTGGTCGCCAGTTCGGGCGCGGGGGTGCTGTTTTTTGCGGGGCTGTCATGGCGGTTTATTATCGGCATGATCGCCACCCTAGGGTCGCTCACGCCAATTATTTGGCATTTTATGCACGGCTACCAGCGAGATCGGGTGTTGACCTTCTTAAACCCCGAAGCTGACCCCTTAGGGCGGGGCTATCACATTATCCAATCGAAAATCGCCATCGGTTCCGGGGGCATTTACGGTAAAGGCTGGCTGGGCAGCACACAATCAGAATTGGATTTTCTGCCGGAAAGCTCCACGGATTTTATTTTTGCCGTATTTGCCGAGGAATTCGGGCTGTTCGGCTGTGTCGGCCTGTTGGTCTTATATCTGTTGATTATCGCCCGCTGCCTGTATATTGCCTCGCAAGCGCATGACACTTACTGCCGTTTGCTGGCGAGCAGCTTGGCGTTCACCTTTTTTGTCTATGTCTTTGTCAATATAGGCATGGTCATCGGCATTTTGCCCGTGGTGGGGGTGCCATTGCCGCTTATCAGCTATGGCGGCACCTCCATTGTCACCTTATTGGCAGGCTTTGGTATCTTAATGTCCATCCACACCCACAAAAAACGTTTATCACGCTAATGAAAACACAGACTATCTTGCCGTTTGGCCATCGTTTTGCAGGTATCTCCGCCTGGATATTAGCCGCCTGCCTAAATGGCTGTTCCCATCACCCTAAAAACAACGACCCGATGGAGGTCTTTATCGCCAAAATGGTTGCTGTCCACCAATTTGATGAAACCGAATTAAGAACCGTGTTGGCGGAGGCCGCAATCAAGGACGATATTCTGGCAAAAATGGCCAAACCAGCTGAAAGCTTGCCGTGGTATCAATACCGGCAGATTTTTATCACTGATGACAGGGTTGCTGCCGGCGTAAAATTTTGGAATGACAACGCGGCGACCCTAGCGGAGGTCGAGCACCGTTACGGGGTTCCGGCGCAGATTATCGTGGCTATTTTAGGGGTGGAAACCACTTATGGGCAAAATACCGGCAAGTATCGGGTCTTGGACGCACTGGCGACCTTAGGCTTTGCTTATCCCCGGCGCAGCGAATTTTTCTTAAGCGAATTGGAACAGTTTTTATTGCTCTGCCGTGAGGAGCACATCAAGCCTTCAGAACTACTAGGCTCTTATGCCGGGGCAATGGGCCTCCCGCAGTTTATGCCCAGCAGTTTTCGTCGCTATGCGATTGATTTTAATAATGACAAGTACCGCGACATCTGGCATGGCAACGCCGATGTGATTGCCAGTGTCGCCAACTATTTTGTCCAGTTCCATTGGCACACAGGCCAATCAGTCGCCACCCCCGCCACCACCACAAGTACGCACTATAAATCGCTCCTTAATGATAACCTTAAGCCAGATTTAAGACTTGCTGGGTTAGAATCACTCGACTTAAAAATATCGCAACCATTGGCTTTTACTGAAAAAGTAAAAATTCTTGAATTAAAACAAGAACAAGGCGAAGAACTCTGGGCGGTCACAGACAATTTTTATTGCCTGACCCGTTATAACCATAGTGCCCTGTATGCCATGGCCGTGTACCAGTTAAGTGAATCTATCTTAAATAAAAGGGGACAGACCCATGAACAAACTCATAACAGCAATGCTTTCTCTGGTGGTATGCAGTTTTTTTAGCAATCCTATCTCAACAGCGGCGGCGGCCAAACATGGCGGAGCCAGACACCACCACGCCCACCATCATACTGGCGGACACCATCGTCATAGCCATCGCTCCCGCAATAATGGCAACGAAGGCGTGGCCTCTTGGTACGGCAACCAGTTCCACGGCCACCGCACCGCCAGTGGTGAGCGCTACGACATGAATGCCATGACCGCAGCGCACAACTCCTTGCCGCTATCGTCTTATGTCGAAGTCACTAACCTTAGGAACCAACGCAGCGTTGTTGTGCGTATCAATGACCGTGGCCCTTATAGCGGCAACCGGGTAATGGATTTGTCCTATGCCGCCGCCAAAGAATTGGGCATCCATAAGTCAGGCACGGCCGCCATAAAAATAACCCCGCTCGCCATGAATTGATAGGCTAAAAGTCACCCCCCTGCTTACCTAAAGCCAAGCACCATCGCCAATTAATCTCCCCATAAGTTTTTGCGGACTGATTTTTTGTGCCAGAATTTATGGAACGGTTAATGCTGGGTCAGTGCTTGCCTGTTGTTAAGGCTCTTGAAACCCTTTACACCCCAATCTGCCAAAGATAGCTGCGCCAGCAAATAATGGCACATCCCGAATACCAATAGACATCTTTCCTAAATGTTGCTGACTATGTAAGCGCTGACAGGTTAAAATACCAACTTTTACCCTGAACCGTCAAAAAGCCATGAAACCGTATGCCCAGCTACCCACCGACAACCCCGAAGAGTACAAACGCCTTGTCGGGCTGTCAAAGGAAGATTTCCAACACCTTAAATGTGAATTAAGAGCTAAACCCGCAAACAGTTCCAAAAGAACAGGGCCGCCGCAAGTTTGCCAAAGACATGCACCATGAGTCCGTTATAAGAGCGCACTTTGCTGGCGCATTCAATGCCCGT
>JAQTNZ010000456.1 GCA_028713595.1 Methylovulum sp.
TTGATGATATTTTTAGGGATTTCACCCACAGCAAAAGCCACGTTAGCCACCATCCGCACCGCTTTTTCGTTAATCCGCTGGCCATAACTGCACGATGGCTGGCTTTGCATTTCATCCAGTGCCGCCGCATTCTCAGCCCTATCGCTATAAATATCCGCATGGCTTTGGGGCAAATATAAAGTCAGAAGGCCGGCGCATAAAAAAGATACAAAGAAACGGTTAGATTTAATCATGGCAAATCCTGTAAATTATTTGATAATGGAATTAGTATAGCAGAGCTTAGAATTTTATTTTCCCAAGGCCTTAGCAAAAGCGTCTGCCATCGAGCCGCGCAACGGTTCGGGCTTGGCATTTTTGACCACTGATGGTTTGACAGGCTTTTCTGCCCTGTCCAAACGCGCCTGGCGCGTATCGGGCCGGACATCGGGGGCGGATTTCATGCTTAAGGCAATCCGCTTACGCGCCACATCCACCTCCAGCACCGTCACCTTGACAATATCCCCCACCTTCACCGCGTCCTTAGGGTCTTTGACAAAGCTATCCGACAAATGGGAGATATGCACCAAACCATCCTGATGCACGCCGATATCGACAAACGCCCCAAAATTGGCGACATTACTGACAATGCCCTCCAGCTTCATCCCCACCTCAAGATCGGTGATTTTTTCAATCCCGGCCATAAACGCCAAACTTTTAAATTCCGGCCTAGGGTCACGCCCTGGTTTCTCCAACTCTTGCAAAATATCCGTGACCGTCGGCAAACCAAAATGCCCGTTGATGTAACGGCTAGGGTCAAGGTTACGCAAAAACGGGGCGTGTCCGATTATATCGCGGATAGACTTGCCTGTATCTTTGATAATCGCCTCCACAACCGGATAAGCCTCTGGATGCACCGCCGATGCGTCCAAGGGGTTGTCACCGTTCATGATACGCAGAAAACCCGCTGCTTGCTCATAGGTTTTATCACCTAAACGGGGGATTTTTTTCAATTGCTCACGATTGCTAAACGGGCCATGCTCATCACGGTAAGCAACAATATTTTCGCTGACACTGGTTGACAAACCCGACACCTGCTTAAGCAACGGCACCGAAGCCGTATTGACATCAACCCCCACCGCGTTGACGCAATCCTCAACCACCGCATCCAAACTACGCGCCAACTGCACTGGATTGACATCATGCTGATACTGGCCGACTCCGATAGACTTAGGGTCAATTTTCACCAACTCCGCCAACGGGTCTTGCAAACGCCGGGCAATCGACACCGCCCCGCGCAACGACACATCCAGCTCAGGAAACTCCTTGGCGGCAAATTCAGAAGCCGAATACACCGAAGCCCCCGCCTCCGACACCACAATCTTCGTGATGCCCAACGCCGGATGCAGCTTCATCACCTCGGCAACCAGTTGGTCGGTTTCCCGAGAAGCCGTACCATTGCCGATACTGACCAACAAAACCCCATGCTTGGCAATCAGCTGCGCCAGTTTGGCAATGGACTCATCCCATTGTTTGCGCGGCGGATGCGGGTAAATCGTCTCTGTTGCCAACAACTTGCCGGTGGCATCGACAATGGCGACCTTAACCCCCGTGCGTATCCCAGGGTCTAGCCCCATCGTGGTTTTGCTGCCGGCAGGGGCCGCCAACAACAAGGCGCGTAAATTGCTGGCAAACACCCTAATAGCCTCCTGTTCCGCCGCCTCCCGCAAGCGCAGCTTCAAATCCTGGTCAATGCGCGTATAGAGCTTAATTTTCCAGCCATATCGTGCCGTTTCCGCCAACCATGCATCCGCAGGGCGCGACAAATCAGTAACCTTAAGATACTGGGCGACAAACTGGGCGCACACCTCATGCTCGGCCTTCTCATCAACCGCAGGTTTCAACTGCAACGACAACAAATCCTCGTTACGCCCCCGCAACAACGCCAACGCCCGATGTGACGGAATTTTATTGATCGCCTCACTGTAATCGAAATAATCCTTAAATTTTTCCGCCTGTTGCTCCTTACCCGCCACCACCGTTGCATGGACAATGCCTTTTTGCCACACCCGCTCCCGCAATTCGGTCAACAGTTCGGCATTTTCAGAAATTCGCTCCATCAGGATTTGCCGCGCACCTTCCAACGCCGCCGCCACATCCGCCACGCCCTTGTCCGCGTCCACATAGTGCAATGCCACCTGCTCCGGCAACACACTCCGGTCTGCCAACAACCCGTCAGCCAGCGGCTCTAAGCCCGCCTCACGCGCCATTTGCGCCTTAGTGCGGCGCTTGGGCTTAAACGGCAAATACAAGTCCTCCAGCAACGTTTTTGTCTCCGCCGCATTAATCGCCAACTCCAGCTCAGGTGTCAGCTTATCTTGCGAGCGGACACTTTCCAAAATACTGGCGCGGCGGTCATTCAGCTCACGCAAATACCCCAGACGCTCCTCCAGCGTCCGCAACTGCGTGTCATCCAGCCCGCCCGTGACCTCTTTCCGGTAACGGGCGATAAAAGGCACGCTCGCCCCCTCATCCAGCAGCTTGACCGCCGCACTGACTTGTTTTAAATTTACAGCTAATTCTTCGGCAATACGGGAAATAACGTCCATCTTTCGCTTTTTCTACAGTTTAAAAGCAACCATTGTAGCCTGAATGCCCATTATTTTGATAATCGCCGCACATTTTTATACCTTGCCAAATGGCCTCAATTTCATGAATCTGCAACAAATTTGCATAAACCGTGCCGTATTCATCCACCGTCACGCAAACTGTCATTAACAGGTTTTGTTTCGTATTTGCCCGAAAAACTGGTATCATGTTCCCCGTAAGTTGGATGCTGTGTAAGAAACAGTGAGTTTTTAATTACATTAGGGAGAAGCCATGCTTATACTGACTCGCCGAGTAGGGGAAACTTTAATGATTGGTGACGAAGTGACAGTTACTGTCCTTGGGGTTAAAGGAAACCAAGTTCGCATAGGTGTAAATGCGCCAAAAGATGTATCTGTCCACAGAGAAGAAATTTACGAAAGAATAAAAAAAGAACAGGCAGAGTCAGCCGGTTCCGAGTAACAGTTTCAGGAGGGATGGCCGAGAGGCTGAAGGCGCTCCCCTGCTAAGGGAGTATGGGCTTTAACTCCCATCGAGGGTTCGAATCCCTCTCTCTCCACCAAAATTTTCGAAAAATTTCTTGACTTAAAAATAAACTTACAAGATAATAACTAGCTCAACACAACGCGCCCGTAGCTC
>JAQTNZ010000457.1 GCA_028713595.1 Methylovulum sp.
ATCCAGTCCAACAAGATCAAATCCGGTGAAATGTCATTCAACGCTTTCTGGGCATCCTCGGCATCAGCGGCGGCAATGGATTTAAAGCCAGCTTGCTCAAGCACCATCATCAGCATTCCCCTGATGGCATCTTCGTCTTCAACAACAAGAATATTCAATCTCGACATAAGTTCTACAGCTAAAAAATGAATGATTATATCTTAACAATCCACGCATTGCTTTTTGATGACAACGGCACTGCTGTCGGCAATGCCGCCAAGGCGAAGAATTGAGGGTGGCCAACGCGTTTATTTGATGGTGATGGTGTGCAAAGTTTCCAGAGCCGTACTGCTAAATTCATTGAAGTTTTTATCTTGTTGCTCGATAAATAAGGCCGCAATCCCTGCTTTATTGGCCGCCGCCAACCCCGCCTCGCGGCCTAGGCATAATAGAGCGGTAGACCAGGCATCGGCTTGGGTGGGGTCGCCGTGGATAACCGTCACCGACACGGTGTCGTGTTCTATGGGGGCACCTGAGCGGGCATCTAATATATGGCTATAACGCTTGCCGTTGACATCAAAATAATGCCGATAAGTGCCTGAAGTCATGATCGCTAACGGCTCTGGCTGGTTAATGGTGATGATTTTTTGCATGGTGCGCTCATCGGGCAGGGGTTTTTCCAGAGCGATACGCCATGCCTCACCATCGGGTTTTTTGCCGCGTGTCTGCAACTCGCCGCCGATTTCGACCAGATAATTGCCGATGCCCTGTTGCTCCAGCAAGGCGGCAATACGCGCCACGCTATAACCTTGGGCAATGGATGACAAATCAATCCGCAATTGCGGGTTGAGCTTGCGCAAATGGGTGCTGTCCAGCACCTCAATCTTGGCAAACCCCACTTCCTTCTTTAAGGTCGCTTGCAGCGTGGCCGGATCGGGCGCCGAAAATTTGTCGGCCTTAAAGCCCCATAAATCAAACAAGGGCTTAATGGTCAGGTCATAACAGCCTTGGCTGGCGACACTGACCAGCTGCGCTTGCTCAATCAAACCGATAATTTCCCCGCTTACCTGTTGCGGCTCGCTGCTGATAGTGGCATTGAGTTGTTCAATCTGTGAATCGGGGCGGTAATTGGACAGCAATTTGTCAAGGCGGCTAAATTCGGCATCGGCCAATAGCTTAATGGCTTGGGTGTCAGTGGTGGTTTTTGCCCAAAAGCTGACATGGTAAGTGGTGCCTTGGGCAGTGCCGGCGAATTTTTGCACGGTAGGTTGCGAGCAGCCAAACAGCAGGGCGGCGGATAGGAAAATGACCAAAGCGGTGCAGTGACGGTAAAAATAATGGCTCATGATGATGGTGGGTTAATTGACGATAAATAGGCATTATATCAAGCCAGCAAGTTATCTGAGGCTTCTCATTTTGGCGATATGCGCGGTCATCAGCGGCGCGGAAGGCTGGGGAGCCATAGAAACGTTCGGCCAAGGCGAAATGGCCCTTGGGCGGCGGCATTGCCTCTGCTCACTGGCGGAAGTGAAGCCTTTCGCCCACGCGGTGCGGGCGCGTTGTACCCTCGGGGCATAAAGGGGGGTAGAAAACTCCCTGTAAGCGTCAAACGAAAGCTGTTTATGACCGCGTTAAGTGATAAATTTAGGAAAAAAGTGATTTTTCTACCTGACGTTTTTATGCGCTTGCCCTGAGGCTCGTGCTTTCAGGTAAAAATATTTTTCCAAAAAGGTGGTGGGGTTGAGGTTGTGTCACCTCTGTTTTTAGAAATAGGACTTACGCATTATATTGTGCCATAGCCAATACTTTACTGATGTACATGAAGGTGAATCCATTAACTTAATGGCAGTGACCCGCTGTGACCGCGCTCCAAAAACGAAAAATTGACCGCTTAAAGTATAACGCCCTGATTTTTCTATTTAGGATGACTGATTGCATCAGCCAGGGACTAAATTACGACGGAGCTTAAACGTTTCCCAGCCGAGCATCTGGGTTTTGTCATAGGCGACATTGCCAAATATTAGTGCTGATAGGTAGCGTTGTTTAAGCAATAACGCAAATTCCCCGTTAATGCTCCCGCCGCTGACAATAAAATGATTGCCCTCTTCAGCACAGGGCAATTTTTTAAATTCGACTTTATTGTTCTGTCCAATGCAACAGGCTAAAAACAGGCCTTTGTAATATAGTGCAACTATCTCAACACCCGAATATAGAATGAGCATCAGCGGTTGCAAATCCATACGTTCCGTAGATCCTGTTTGTAGAATTTCAGGGGCTTTATGGATCAGATTTCCATTAAATGTACTGTATACAAGTATTGTATTATGATGGGTCATGATATAACCCTTTATTTCAAAATGGGCACTTTTTGGTGCCCTATACAAAAGGCTTTGTATAGGTGTTACCAAGCGTTTCAAAATATTACACAATTCGACCCATCGCTTAACGGCCTTATTTTTTAATTGCAACTCTGCATCAGCAACGGCTTCTTGCAAAAAAGAGACACGGTATTGACAAATAAATGGGCTAAGGCGGGCAACAATATTTTCAGCTTCCTTAGGTTTATTTTGGGCAATAAAATTACAAAAAAGCTTTGAATATAAGGCACTTATGTCATGATGTCCTAGTTCGGCCACAAGCTGCGGGTCATTCAAAACCTTAACGCATACACTAGGATGCCTGTCGGCGGCTTTCTGCAAAAGAAGCCGCTTTCTTAGGCGATGTTGGCGTCTGATCGAACGCACGATATCTTTCAATGCGTCAATTTCATTAGCTCTGAATTTATCAATGATCTCTGATAAATTTGCCGAGCCGGCTAAAAGCGTCGTAACATCATGGCCGACTCCATAGACAGTGACGGAAACAAGGTCATCGCAGTGTGCCGCAATTTGGTCATGATGAAATGAATCCGCTGGGTGGGAAGGGTCGTACATTATGCAGGTACGGCCTGCGATATCAGCTTTCCTGATCGCCATCCCCGCCATTGATGGGTTAAACCAGGAGTCAAAGCCAGTGTTTTTACCTGCACATTCATTGGGGTCGATAGACCACTGGGGACAAAAAGCTATTGCTTCAGTTGCTTCCAAGAGCTTTGAATATTAGACATCTTTCCTAAATATTGCCATATCTCAGGTTAACCAGCGCGGCCACCAAGCTCCATGTCAGGGAGTAGTTTTTGTGTTTGCCCCGGTAAACGTCCTTGACGATCCTGAAAATCTTGCA
>JAQTNZ010000458.1 GCA_028713595.1 Methylovulum sp.
GTCCGCTTCACCTTTGTTGATTTGCCCCAGATAATTTTCCAAGGAGCCTTTGCGTTGCGTGGTATCGCGGTCAAGCCGGACGATGGTTTGATCGGGAAAAATCGCGCCTAATAACTGCTCCACCCGCTCCGTGCCTAAGCCCAGCGCAGTCAACTCGCCTGTTTTACAGGCTGGGCAGTGCTTGGGCAAAGCCTGTTCCGAGCCGCAATGATGGCAGCGCAAACGTTGTTCGTTTCTGTGGATGACCAGATTCGCGTCGCAACGGCGGCAACGTGCCACCCACCCGCAACTGTGGCAAATCAAAGTTGGCGCAAAACCGCGTCGGTTTAAAAACAGCAAGACTTGCTCGCGTTTCGCCACCGTTTCGCGCATTGCCGCCAGTAAGGGTTCTGACAAACCTTCTTGCAAACGTTGGTTGCGGATGTCCAGCAATTGTAAGCTGGGCTGTACCGCCGTACCTGCCCGTTTCAGCAAACGCAGATGCTGGTAACGCCCGTTGGCGGCGTTGTACAGGCTTTCCAGGGCGGGTGTCGCCGAACCCAACACCACGGGAACACCCAATTGTTTGCCACGCACCACGGCAACATCACGCGCCGAAAAACGCAGGCCGTCTTGTTGTTTAAATGAGATGTCGTGTTCTTCATCCAAAATAATCAAACCCAAGTTTTGGAACGGAGTGAACAAAGCCGAGCGAGTCCCGAGCAGAATCGCTGCTTCACCTTGCTGCATTTGTAGCCAGGCGGTTTGCCTCTGAGTGTCGGTCAATTTGGAATGCGACACGGCGATACTGACGCTAAAGCGTTGCCGGAAGCGGGCTTCCAATTGCGGCGTGAGGGTGATTTCCGGCACCAACACCAAGACTTGCAAGCCGCGAGACAAGGCGATGGCAATCAGTTGCATGTAGACTTCCGTCTTGCCGCTGCCTGTTACGCCATCGAGCAAAAATGTGCGGAATTCGCCAAAGCTGGCGGTAACGGCGGTGATGGCGGCTTGTTGGTCGTCGTTACAAGATAAACCCGCATGATGGCTGATGGCCTGAGCCGCCAAATCTGGTGCCTGGGTGATTTCTAGCAAGGCTTTGGCGATTAAGGCTTTTATCGTCACCCGCCAGCTTGTCTGCACTAAAGCCAGTTCGGTTTCCGGCAAAGCGGTGGCGTGTGCCTGAAAATGTTCCAAGAGATTTTTTTGCTGCGGAGCGCGTTTTAACAATGTTGCGTCGAAAACTTTGCCAGTGTCGGTGAGCTTGTAATAAGCCATTTTCGGCAACACTGTCGTTTTGCCTTGCCGTAATCCGGCTGGTAAGGCGGTGCTGATGACCTGACCTAAAGGATGATGATAATAACTGCTTACCCATTGCAACAAGGCCAAATCTGTTGCCGACAATAGCGGCTGTTCATCAACAATGCGCAGAATGGGTTTCAATTTCTCCACCGCCACCGTACTGGTATCGGCAATCGCTACCAACACCCCAATTTTGTGGCTCTTGCCAAACGGCACTTCGACCCGAATTCCCAATTCAGCTGGGCTATCATCCAATGCCAGATAATCAAACAGGCTAAAAATGGGGACAGGCAAAGCTACGCGGAAAATCTGTTGACTAGGTTGGGATGATGGCGGCATTAAGGAAAACCAAAGTTGTAATATCGCATTATAGCCATGTGCAGATAAGGCGTGAAAATTGTTCGCGGCAAGCTGTGGATAAGTTTGTGGATGGCGTGTGGATAAGTTTTAGGGAGAGCCTTTCACCACATAATCAAAACCAGATGATATGCGCGTATCGCCATGATCATAGATTAAGAACTGCCAATTTATCGCCCTACGCTTTAAAATACTTCAAATTTGAACGTTATGTATGGGATCTGCCATGGAAAAAATTAAAGTCTTGTTTGTGTGTATGGGCAATATCTGCCGTTCGCCAACCGCCGAAGGGGTTTTTACTAAATTAATTGAAGATCGTTATTTGCTGGAGCGGTTTGCTATCGATTCGGCGGGGACGCACGCTTATCATGTCGGCGACGCGCCCGATTTACGCGCCCAAAAAGCCGCCCGTAACCGGGGCGTGGAATTGGCAAAATTACGCGCCAGAAAATTTACCCGTGGCGACTTTGAAGATTTTGATTTTATCCTGGCAATGGATGAGGATAATTATTCTATTTTAAGCAATGCCTGCCCTGACGAGCATAAAGACAAAGTGCGCCTGTTCCTTGATTACGCACCGCATTTGAATGTACGGGAAGTGCCTGACCCTTACTACGGGGGTAGTTATGGCTTTGAGCGGGTGTTGGATTTAGTGGAAGCAGCGTCTGAAGGCTTATTAAAAGCTTTAAAAGAATCAGGTCGTTTGTAAACTAATCACATAATCAGCGAGGAAAAACCGATGGCGATCATCACCAACACCACCCATTATTTGGACGGCGACGTAGTTTTGGAAGCATTTTTTGCTTTTGACGATAGTATCGAAGGCCGCCGACCAGCCGTTTTGATTAGCCATGCCTGGGGCGGACGCGACGAGTTTGTCGCAGAAAAGGCCAAACGGCTCGCCCAATTAGGTTATTTGGGCTTTGCCTTGGATATGTACGGCAACGGCAAATTGGGCGGCTCGGCTGAAGAAAACAACCAATTAATGCAACCGGTCTTAGCTGATAGAGCGATGTTGCAACAGCGGATCAAAGCCGCTTTGGCAACGGTAAAACTGATGCCTTGGGTCGATGACAGCAAAATCGCCGCAATGGGTTTTTGTTTCGGTGGTTTATGCGTGCTCGATTTAGCCAGAACTGGCGTAGACATTAAAGGCGTGGTCAGTTTTCATGGGCTTTTGGGCGCACCGGACAACCTTAAAGACGTGGCGATAAAGGCAAAGGTCTTAGCCTTACACGGTCATGATGACCCGATGGTTCCGGTTGAACACGTCATCGCTTTCGAAAAAGAAATGACTGTTGCTGGAGCGGATTGGCAATTACACGCTTACGGTAATACGATGCACGCCTTTACTAATCCAGTAGCGAATAATCCTGAATTTGGCACCGTTTATCAGGTGGATGCGGATAGACGGTCTTGGGTGGCGATGCAAAACTTTCTGGTGGAAATTTTTGCTTAGGAATGCATGTAAAACAAACCACCTCCACAATGCACTGATATTAAATCCATAGCAAATCTCCACGAAAATCACGAAAGGCAAAAAAACGGCTCAACGAAT
>JAQTNZ010000459.1 GCA_028713595.1 Methylovulum sp.
CCAATACGTCATCATCGCCCCCGCACACCCTGAGACAATGGCGGAACTGGCGGGCGGCCATTATAGCCATATCATCCATTTATCCGGTTTCGGCCAAAATGGTGCAGGCCGCCAGACCGAGCGGTGCTGGCTGGCAACCGAGATCATCCGTGCCTGTGAGAGCGCCACAATAACGCCAACGGTCTGGTTATTGACGGGCCAAGTAGGTTCGCTGTTTGCCTGTGACCAAGTCGGCAGCGCTTTGACGGCGGACACCATCGCCCACGATGCTGCCCTTTGGGGTTTCGGACGCTGCCTAATGAATGAAAGCAGCCAATATCGGGTGCAATTGTTGGACATCAATGGCAATGGCCCTAAAGTATTGGCAGCCATCATTAACGAATTTCTGCACGGTGATGCCGAGCAAGAAATCATTTTGGACTCATCGGGGCAGCGTTTTGCCCCCCGCCTGCGCAGCCGTGACACGCTTGCACCCGTTAAACCCATACCCGCCATCGATGCGGGTGGTGACTCTGGGCATTTGCATGCCCAGACCTTGCGGCTGGGCTTTAAATTGCCCGGCCAATTGCGTAATCTGCAATGGCAGACCGTACCGACCCTGCCCCCAGGGGCTGACGAAATCGAAATAAAAGTCAAAGCCACCGGACTTAATTTCCGTGATGTCATGTACACCTTAGGCTTGTTGTCCGATGAGGCGGTTGAAAACGGCTTTGTCGGCCCGACCTTAGGTTTGGAATTTGCGGGTGTGGTGGCCCGTGTAGGCGCACACATCAACACCTTCAAACCAGGCGATAGGGTGGTGGGTATGGGTTCGGCCAGTTTTAGCAATAAGGTCTTGACCAAGGCCAATGCCATTACCGCTATTCCTGAGGCTATCGGTTATGCCGCAGCGGCGACCATACCCAGCACCTTTTTTACCGTCTACTACGCCCTGCATTATCAGGCCCGTTTGCAAGCGGGCGAAAAAGTCCTGATTCATGGCGCGGCGGGCGGTGTCGGTATTGCCGCCATCCAAGTCGCGCATTGGCTGGGGGCGGACGTTTATGCCACCGTCGGTTCCGATGAAAAACGCGATTTTCTGCATTTGCTGGGGATTGAGCATATTTATGATTCCAGATCGCTGTCATTTGCCGAAGAAATCCTCGCCGACACCGCAGGGCGTGGGGTCGATGTGGTCTTAAACTCACTAGCGGGCGAAGCTATCAACCGCAATTTTCAGGTGCTAAAGCCCTTCGGGCGGTTTTTGGAATTGGGCAAACGCGATTTTTACGAAAACACCCACATTGGCCTACGCCCGTTCCGTAACAATATCAGTTACTTCGGCATAGATGCCGACCAGCTCATGCAAGAACGCCCAGAACTGACGCAACAATTGTTTGCGGACATGATGGGACTGTTCCATAACGGCACGCTGCACCCCCTGCCTTACACCACCTTTGATGCCAATCAAGTGGTCGATGCTTTCCGTTATATGCAGCAAGCCAAACAAATCGGCAAGATCGTCGTTACTTATGAACATGGCATTCAAACTAAACCCAGCGCAGAAAAATCCGCTACGTTATCGGCGGTAAATTTTTGTGCCGACAAATGTTATTTTGTCACAGGAGGATTAGGTGGTTTTGGGTTAAGATCTGCCCAATGGTTAATAGCCAAGGGAGCCAAGCATCTTATCCTGATCAGCCGCTCAGGGCCCGCCTCCCCTGAAGCCCAAACGGTGCTGGCAGAATTTGCCGCCCAAGGCGTCAATGTCCATGCCGCTGCGGTGGATGTGACCGATAAATTGGCAGTAGCCGAATTATTGTCATATTGCGCAACGATAATGCCACCATTAGCGGGCATTATCCATGCGGCGGCGGTGATTGAAGACGGCTTGGCACGCAACCTTAGCCAAATGCAATTGCAAAAAGTGCTGGCTCCGAAAATTCAGGGGGCATCAAATTTGCATGAACTTACTGCCGATAAGAAATTGGATTTCTTTGTGCTGTATTCATCGGTGACGACACTGTTTGGCAACCCCGGACAGAGCCATTATGTCGCGGCGAATTTATGGCTGGAAGCTTTGGCGGCGCACCGTCGGCGGCAAGGCTTGGTCGCCACCTGCATTGCTTGGGGTGCGATTGATGATGTCGGCTTCCTGGCCCGCAACACCAAAATTAAGGAGGCGTTGCAAAACCGTCTGGGCGGGGCGGCCTTAGCCTCCGAACTGGCTTTGTCGCAACTGGAAGATATTTTGCAAGCCAACAGCTCCGCCGTAGGCATTATGGCCTTCGACTGGCGTAACTTAAGCGGCTTTTTGCCCAGCGCGGATTCCCCAAAATTTCGGGAACTGGCCATCCATGCCCCCAGTTGTGACCATCATGAAGACTCGGCCAACGACATTAAACGCTTAGTTGAAGAATTGTCCGCCGAAGAGCTGAAAGCGGTGTTCGTGGATATGCTGAAAGAAGAATTGGGGCAAATCCTGCTCGTCAACAAAGATAAGATTGACGCCAACCATTCCATGTATGACATGGGGCTGGATTCGTTGATGGGCGTGGAGTTGATGATCGCCATTGAAGCCCGCTTTAAGGTGCAGGTTCCGGTCATGGCCTTAAGCGAAGCGGCCAGCATCAACAAGCTGTCCGAACGCCTGATCGCCCATTTGCAGGGCGATCAGGCGTTGAATGCCGGCGATGATATGCAAGCACAAGTCCATGATGCCTCCAAACAGCATGATGCGGCGCTTTCGGTCGAACAACTGTCCGCTTTGACCCAAGAACTTGAAAACCAAGGCGCAACCAACAGCATTACAAGGATAATCACTTAACTTATGACTGGCAAAAGTCTTTCGGGACACCTTAAAGATAAGCTCATCCAGCAAGCGCTTGAACACAAGCTGAAACAGATTGAGCAAACCCCGTTAGGGTTCAATCCGCTGGCAAAACACACGGATATCCCTGATGCGTGGTGTCGTTTTGAGCAACTGGCTGGCTATAAACAAATTCAGATTATCTATAAAGGTGGGGCGCAACTGGGCGTGGGCAACCCGTTTTTCCGCCTGCATGAAGGCATAGCCGGAGCCACTACCGACATTGGCGGGCAAACCTATATCAACTATGCCAGCTACAATTATCTGGGGCTGTCCGGCGACCCTAGGGTATCGCAAGCGGCTAAAGAAGCCATTGACCAATACGGCACGTCCGTATCGG
>JAQTNZ010000460.1 GCA_028713595.1 Methylovulum sp.
GAAGCGCATGTCGCCGGATATTTTGATGTTTTGCAGCCATTCAGGTAATGCCCCAGGTACGCCCCATTGTTCTTTTTTGGCATCGGCCTTGACTTCGGTCACCACTTTTCCGGTCAGCCCTGAGATGACTTCTTGGCGGATTTCTTCTTTGACAAATTCCGGGACGTAGGCAAAACGGATGCTTTTAGAGTCTTTAGCAGGTGCTTTATCGGCGCTTGCCTCGGCAGCTTTGGCTTCCGCCGCCTTAGTGATTTGCTGTTGGGTTTCCAACGTCGCCTTGGCTTTGGCGGCTTTCATCAGGCTTTCCGCTTTTTGTTTGTCCAATAGGCCTTGTTGTACAAAAATATCAATCAGATTGACGGTGGTGTTTTTCAAATTGAGCAATTCCTCGCGTTCACCGGCAATCTCTTGCTTGAGCTTGAGCAATTCCTGTTTTTCATCCGCCATGATTGGCGTTACCAACGAGCTTGCCAATAAGGCCGCCAAGGTTTTTTTGGTCATCATGTTTACTCTCAATTACTGTTTTTTTAAAAGCCTATGCAATATCCCCGGTTAAGGGTTCCCGTAGTCCGGTCGCCTTAACTTGTTTGGATGGAAACCCCACCCAAACGGAGCATTGTTCCCATAGCCTTAAATTCTGGACGTGACCCGCAGCTTTAAGGGTTGCGGCATAGTGTCGGGTGGGGGTTTGGGCAAACTGAAACGCAAACCCGGCAAAGCGGCACGGATCGCCTGATCGACCTCTGGCTTGCCGCTGGAATTGGCCAATTCCGCACGGTTGACACTGCCATCGGCATTGACCCAGACATTAAGCTGCACAGCGTAAGCCGCCTTGCGGGCGGCGGTGTCGGCCAACAGCCGTTGCAGCTCTTCTTCAAGGCCATGCTTAACTTGGCCGCCGTACCAAAGAATGGCGCTACCCGCCGTTCCGCCTAAGAGGCCTCGTCCGCCTTTTTTGCCGACCAAACCGAAACCGTCCGAACCAGCGCCACCTGCCGCATCCACACCCAACTCCTCACCAGCGGGTTCTTCCGCCGCTTCGGGTGCAGGTTCCGGCATTTTTTCCGGTTCCGGCTCCGGTATCTTTTCTTGTTCCGGTTCAGGTTCCGGCAATTTTTGTTCAGGCGGAGGCGGCGGTGGTGGTGGCGGCGGTTGGATCATAGTAATTTGCTGCATCTGCTTTTTCGGTTGCGCAGGCTTTGGGAACATGCCTTGCAGAAAATAAACCGCTATGGCGATAATCAATGCCAACACAATGCCAATCATCAACGGCAGATTGCGTAACCAACGTTTGTATGTGTCCATGAGCGCCTATTTGACCAGTTTTTGGGTCACTAGGCCGAGCTGGCTGATTTCCAGCCGGGTGACTATATCCAGCACTTCGATGACTTTTTCATATTGCACGGCGGCATCGGCCTTCACCACTACGGGCAAATCCGGTGTTGCCGCCTTGTATTGCCCCAAACGTGTTTCCAAGTCAGTCAGTGAAATCGGGTAAGTATCCAGATACACCGTCCCGTCCTTGGTGATGGAAATGGCCTTGGTCTTGGGCTTGGACAATGAAGGTGTGCTGCTGGCCTTGGGCAGGTTGACCGTGATGCCCTGTACCGTGGCCGTGGTCATAATGATGAAAATCAACAACAGCACATAAGCCACATCGAGCATAGGCGTGATGTTGATGTCATCGTAGACTTTGCCTTCTTCACCGACTTTCATGAGGGTAGCCTCCGTTGTTTTTCAGCAATGCGTTCGGCAATGATATTAATAAATTCATCGGTGAACACCGCCTTCAAGTCCGCATCACCACGTTGGCGGTCGGCGATACGTTTGGAAATCATCGCCAAAAACTCATCGGTGAAAACGTGCATGTCGGCGGTGATATCCTTAATCTGCGTCAGCAAGTAGTTGTAGGCGAACAAGGCCGGGATAGCCACTGCCAGACCGGCCACTGTCGCCGCCAACGCTCCTGAGTTACCGGGCGCAATCGAGTTGATATTGACATCGCCGGTGGCGGCAATCACCGCAAAGGTGATCATAACCCCCATGACCGTGCCTAACAGCCCCAAGAACGGCCCTCCAGAAATGGCGATGGTCAACAACACCATATTTTTGTTTAGCTTTTGGCTTTCACGGACGACTGCGGCATCAAGGCGGGTGCGCACCAGGTTTAAGGCTTCCGGGCTCAAGGCGGTCACGTTATCGCCATTGCCAAAATTAATTTTCAGCTCATGCACGCCCGCATGGTAAACATGGTAAATCGGCGAGCTTTGAAAATGGTCGTGCTTGCCCACAATGGCGGCGAGAAAATCAGAGTCGTTCACTTCTTGCTCGTCTTCGCTCTCTTCCCTGTCCAAGGCATCCAAATTTGCCGCATCGACATTGCGGTATTGTTTAAGGAAAGCGGTGTTGTCTTTGCCCGCCCGCCGCAAGGCCAGACCCTTACCAATCATCACCAACAGGCTGATGACCAGCATCACGCCGCATAGGGCGATGACCACCCAGCCGTCCACGGTCAAGCTTTGCAGGATAATGACGAAATAATTGGGGCCTTCGGCGGAACCGCCGCTTTCATCCTGACCAAAATTGACTACGGTAAAATCAGGGCTTTGGCTACGGAATTGCAGCTTCAGCCAATCAGGACTACGCGCCTGTTTGGCAATTTGCACTTCATCCAGCAAGCCAACCAAGCCTTGCCCAGCTTCAGTGCCGCCGATGTTTACCGACGGGTTCATCGCCGCCAGCTTGATGGCGGTGTCGGCAACCGCTAGGCCGTTGACATATACGGTCAGCTTGTCTTTTTGGGCGGTTAAGGCGATATGTTGCCATTGGCCTAGTTGCAGATTGGCGGGTGTGGTTTGGGCAACAACTCCACCAGCCCCTTGGTAACGGGCGGTGATCGCCACCCCTTGCATCGTTAACGCAATTTGTGCCGCGCCTTCTTTAGCTTGCACCAACACGGCATCCGTTTGGGCTTGGTCAATTTTTGCCCAAGCGCTGAATGTCCAACCGCTATCGGGTGTAATGGCGAGCACCGGATTGCTGGTGACTCCAATACCGCCTTGGCCGTCAAATTTGGCCGCCGCCCCTATCCAGCCAGCGGGGTCTATAATAGCTTTAGAGCTTGAAGCATGGAGGCTATAAGCGGTGGCATCTTGAGGTAAGGTTTCTCCGTCATTAAAATGGAA
>JAQTNZ010000461.1 GCA_028713595.1 Methylovulum sp.
AATGCGCCAGCAAAGTGCGCTCTTATAACGGACTCATGGTGCATGTCTTTGGCAAACTTGCGGCGGCCCTGTTCTTTTGGAACTGTTTGCGGGGTTAGCTCTTAATTCACATTTAAGCAGGCAAACAAGCGAGCCAATGCGGGAGCAGATTATTGACACGGCTGTCAGTACAGGCTTTTGGTCAATCTGGATGACCGTCTTCCAAGACGATCCCGATATGCGCCAGCGTTTTATCAAGGCTTTTACAGGCACTAGCATGGATTGTTTCGATCAGCAAACCCAACCTGTAGCCCGCCCTGGCGGCAAGCTCTAATTTAATAAATGACAACCCACTATTTAGACGACACAACACTTAAAAGGTATCAGGACACACAAACATGACTAATTTTTCCCTCACCGCCATTTCCCCCATCGACGGCCGTTATGCCGACAAAGTTGAAAAACTGCGTCCGGTCTTTAGCGAATACGGCCTGATACGCTACCGTGTAGAAGTGGAGGTGCGCTGGTTGCAGGCGTTGGCGAAACACCCCTTAATCACCGAAGTCAGCCCGTTTAGTGATGCGGCCTTGCTGTTATTGAACAACATCATCGGCCAGTTTTCCGAGGCGGACGCGCAGCGGGTCAAGGACATTGAAAAAACCACTAACCATGATGTCAAAGCCGTTGAATATCTGCTGAAAGAAAAAATAACAGGGTGTGCCGAGTTAGAACAGGTCAGTGAGTTTATTCATTTTGCTTGCACTTCCGAGGACATTAACAATCTGTCTTACGCGCTGATGCTGAAAGCCGGACGGGAGATTATCGCCGCGCAAATCACTGATTGCATCAAAGCCATCAAAACCATTGCCACCGACACTGCCGACCAACCGATGCTGGCGCGTACCCACGGGCAATCGGCGACCCCGACCACGGTGGGCAAGGAATTTGCCAATGTCGCGGCGCGGATGCAACGCCAGTTGGCGCAACTGCAAGCGGTCGAGTTACTGGGCAAGATTAACGGGGCGGTCGGCAATTACAACGCCCATAGTGTGGCCTATCCTGATGTCGATTGGGCGGAATTTGCCAGAAATTTTGTCGAATCCTTGGGGTTACAGTTTAACCCGTATACTATCCAAATAGAGCCGCACGATTATATCGCCGAATATTTCCATGCTTTGGCGCGTTTTAATACGATTTTGCTGGATTTTGACCGTGACGTGTGGGGTTATATCTCCTTGGGCTATTTCAAGCAACGGACGGTGGCCGGCGAGGTGGGGTCATCGACCATGCCGCACAAAGTCAATCCGATTGATTTTGAAAACTCCGAAGGCAATTTAGGCTTGGCGAACGCGCTGTTTGGCTTTTTGGCGGAAAAACTGCCGGTATCGCGTTGGCAGCGTGATTTGACCGATTCCACGGTGTTAAGGAATATCGGTGTCGGTATCGCCCATACTAGCATTGCCATTCAGGCCAGCTTGAAAGGCATTTCTAAGTTGCAATTGAATGTCGAAGCGATAGAGGCGGATTTGAACGCCAATTGGGAAGTGTTGGCGGAACCCATCCAAACGGTGATGCGCCGTTATGGGATTGAAAAGCCCTATGAGAAGCTGAAAGAGCTTACCCGTGGCCAACGCATTACGCCTGAGCAAATGCAGGTGTTCATCGGGCAGTTGGACATCCCAAATGAGGCCAAGGCGGCCTTGTTGGCACTGACCCCGCGCAGTTACACGGGGTATGCGCAGCAATTGGCAAAAGGCTTGTAACAACCAAGCCGCCATCCTTGGGAAAGGGTGGCGGCTTGATTTTCTGGCGATAGGTTTTACGGCCAGCGTCTGTTGCGTTTATTTTGCGCTTTCTTGCTTAATCAACGCGTCCATCACTTCAATCATTTTTTCATGGGAACCGGCGAGAGGGCCGTTGGTGAGGTATTTGCCGTTGATAATCACCGCAGGTACGCCGGTGATACCATAACGGGCGGCAATGGCCGCCGCTTTGTTCATTTTGGTGGCGACACCAAAGGATGTGTACGCTTCCTTAAATTGCGCGGCATCGACACCATGGGCGGTAAAAAAATTCGCCAGCTCTTCTTCAGTGTCTAGCTTTTGTTTTTTGTTTTGGATCGCGTCAAACAAATCAGAGTGGACTTTATCAACGATACCTAAGGCTTCAGCAACAAAGTAAGCTTTGGCATGTTTACCCCAAAGCTCATTAAAAACCGCAGGTTGGCGGATAAATTCGACATTTTTTGGCAGTTTTTTCAGCCATTTTGCCAATTCAGGTTCAAACGCATAGCAATGGGGGCAACCGTACCAGAAAAACTCAATCACTTCGACTTTGTCGGTATGTTGGGTCGGCTGCGGGGCTGATAAGGTTTCATAGCCGGTTGTTTCTGCGTATGAGTGTGAGCAGAACAGCAACAGTGTCAACAAACTGGCTTGGGCAATTTTCTTTAGCATGGGTCAGAAGCTCCGTAAGGGTGCTGGCAAAGGATGATAGTCAATCATTTCATCATGGAAATGTAATAAGCAACGGCTTTAATTTCGTCGTCGGTCATTTTGGTGGCGATCATGTGCATGATGTTTTCGGGGTTATTGCTACGTGCACCTGATTTGAAATCGCTTAGGGTTTTAATCAAATAATCGGCATGTTGCGATTTGACCAACGGGAAGCCAGCAGGTTTGTTGCCCTTGCCTTGAGGGTCATGGCACGCGATGCAAGCGGACACTTCGCGGGTCAAATCACCGTTGCGGTACAAGTCACCGCCTTGTTTGATTAAGGCGGCCACCTTCTCTTCGGGTTTTATCGTGGCGGCTTTGTCAGCAGCGTCATCGTCATCATTTAAAATGGGTAGGGGATTGTCAGAAATCCGATGTTCGGCGTAATAGGCGGCAATGTCCGCCATATCTTTATCGGACAGGCTCATTGCTATTGCTGACATCATCGGATCTTTGCGGTCGCCGTTTTTAAACGCTTGTAACTGTTTCACCAAGTACGCGGGATGTTGTTGGGCCAGCTTGGGGAAAGTCGCCGCCACGCTGTTGCCCAGTTCCCCGTGACAACCTGCGCAGGCGGCCGATTTTTCTTTTCCGGCCTCCGTGTTACCCGTCGCCTGTAAGGCACTGGAAGTGCCGGCCAGTGCCAAAGCCAGTGAAAGTGCCAGCCATTGTTTTTTCATCAGGTTTTCCCCTTCGTCAATAAAAGGCT
>JAQTNZ010000462.1 GCA_028713595.1 Methylovulum sp.
GTTTTGCAGGCGCCGTCAAAACATTCAATATCAACCATTTCTTCGATGGACGTTTCACCGTTTTTGATAGCCCGGGCAACCGCCCATTCGTCGTTTTGAATGCGTTTGCCAGTGTCGCTCCACCAGCCTTTGTATTCGCCATATTGGCCGATGCCGACATTTCTGGCGCCCGCCCAGATTTTTTGCCCGGCCAGGTTGCATTTCAGGATATTGCCTTGGGCATCGGTTATCCATACGCCGATGGGTAAGGCGTCAAGGACGGTGCGCAATAATTCTTCATTATGCTCTAGGGCAAGCCGTGCCTGTTGGGAGTCATTAATATTTTCCACAATAGACCAAATGGATTGCCCGCCATCGCTGCCATTGATCAAAACCCCGTTAAGACGGACAGCAAAACGATGCCCGTCTTTGTGCCTATACTCTTTTTCATAAGGCCCGTAGCGGCGGTTGTTGCGTAATGACTCAAGTTGCCGGGCTTCCTGATCTGCATATTCTGGCGGGGTCAAATCCCAATACGTCAGACGGTTGAGTTCTTCCAAGGAATAGCCAACCATATCTAGCAGCGCGCCGTTCACTTCAAGATAGCGGCCATCCATCGCATTTCTGGCCATGCCCACGGGGGACATTTCGAACATATTGCGGAGTTTTTCTTCGCTTAAGCTGAGTACCCGTTTGGTTTGGTTGTTCTTGTGGATAATGGAAGCCAATACCGAACCAATAGCTGATGACACGAGCGTGTAGAACCAGAAATTGGCCACGCCTTTGTGAAAATCGCCCGCGCCGAAATAACCGACATGCCGGATTAGCCCCAACAAGCCTTGTACCGCTATGACCAACAGGATTAGCAAAGCGCCGTGTGATTCAAAGCGGACGGCCCCCCACACTAAAAACACGAACATCCAAAAACCCAACATCGGCCCCAACACATCATTGAACCAGCCAAGAAAAATGATCTGCCCGAAGAGCCAGCTCAAGCCAAAACAAGCGATGGTTTCCAGCACCCGATCCGCTTTGAACCAACCGATAGGCGGGTGCCGCCACACCAAGATTAGCGGGGCCATCAAAACGATGCCTAGAAAATCGCCCTGCCACCAGTTAAGCCCGATCGAGAGATAGTCCTGTGCCGTTAAAGGCCCGGACAACCGTAAGGCGCCCGTGCCGATCACCGCGCTCACACATGAGCTGACCATACCGGCCGCACCTACGATAAAATAATTTTTAGGGTCTTTTAGGACAAGGTCAAAATGGCGGTTGCGGGCCAACAGCCAAAACCCTGCCAATGCTTCCAAGGTGCTGCCTAAGGCAATGAATGCGGAGATGGCCGGTGGATTGCCGGTCATGAAGCTGCCAAGCAATGCCCCGATAAAAACACCTGGCCAGTATTTTTTACCGCCTATCAGCAATGCGGCGAGTGCGAGGCCGCTACAAGGCCAAACGATGGAAACCCAGCCGTTAACGGAAAAAAAACTGATGGAAATTTTCGCAAATACTGCGTATACGGCGGCCAGAAGCGCTAATTTGAGTAAATAAGGCTTATAAGAAGCTGTTATGTGATCCAAGCATACACACCGTAGGATAAGTTGATGTTTTTGAAGTTTAACAATGATCATGGAAATTGTACAAACGGATATTCATATCGGACAACGTAGATCTGGCCGCCCCTTTTTGTGGCCCGTCATCTATCATTTTTGTTTAGTGGTTTTTGCGCTTTGGCGGTATTGCCATGTCCAATAAGCCAATCAAAGGGCACGCCGCCCATTGGCGGTTTTGTAGTTTTGGTTTTTATTAAGGCTAGGCAGCTTCGCTTAAGCCCGCGGATGTTGAACGGCAATTTTCTGGCCCTTACCCGCGTTATCCTAAAATTATTGATAGGCCGCCTTTGCGCCGGACTGGAGCCATCAGTGTCAAATCCAATTCCAAAGAAGGATAAACCAGCCAATGGACATGGCCTTGGCAGTTTGTAGCGGGCGCTTAACATCAGCTACAATGGGAAGGCATGGCTGCATTCTTGATCCCTCCATCATCCCCAATCAACACCGGCCCAAAGCACCTTTGCCGCCTAACGACGGGAGTTGGCGTTTTGCAGATGTATGTCATAGGACATGACAAAACTTTAACTATGGCCCTGATGCTCATGGATACGAAAAACGTTGAAATATTGATTGTTGATGACACCCCTGCAAACTTGCAGTTGCTGGCGGGCATACTCAAGGATGAGGGTTACAAAGTCCGCCCGGCGTCCAGCGGCAGGATAGCCCTGGACGCCATCGCCAAAAGGCTACCTGACCTGATCCTGCTCGACATCAAAATGCCGGAAATGGACGGTTACGAAGTCTGTGCGGCACTGAAGGGCAACCCGCTCACCGCACCTATCCCCGTGCTGTTCATCAGCGCCCTGACCGACGTCAATGACAAACTCAAGGCCTTCAGTGTCGGCGGCCTTGATTACATCAGCAAACCCTTCCAATTTGAAGAAGTGAAGGCCAGGGTTTCCACCCACCTGCAATTGAAGGCCTTGCAAAACCAAATGGAGCAGAAGATTGAAGAAGGCATCAACAAGATCCAGGCGCTTAACCAGGAAATCCTTGACACCCAACGCGAAGTGATCCTGACCCTGGGCGAAATTTGCGAGACACGCTCCCATGAAACCGGCCTGCATGTCAAACGGGTGGCGGACTATTCCTACTTGCTGGCGCAACTGTCTGGCTGCGCCGACGCCGAACTGATCAAACAAGCCTCGCCTATGCACGACATAGGCAAAGTGGCGATACCGGACCGCATCCTCAACAAACCCGGCCCATTGGCCCCGGATGAATGGGAAATCATGAAAACCCATAGCCAACTAGGTTTCCAGATGCTATCGGTGTCCAGCCGCCCGCTGCTTAATTTGGCGGCGATCATCGCCCACCAGCATCATGAGAAATGGGATGGCAGCGGCTACCCGCAAGGCCTGAAAGGTGAAGATATCCACATCGCCGGGCGGGTGACCGCCATTGCCGATGTCCTGGATGCTTTAGGCCATAAGCGTTGTTATAAGCCCGCTTGGGAACTCGACAAGATTTTGGCCTTGTTTAAGGAAGAACGGGGCAAGCATTTTGATCCGGCGTTAATCGACTTGTTTTTCAATCATCTCGACCAGTTTTTGGCCATCATTGAACACTACCGG
>JAQTNZ010000463.1 GCA_028713595.1 Methylovulum sp.
CACCGTAACCGCAAGCTATACAGATCAAACGGGCACAGCCGAAAGCAAGGCCAGTGCGGCTAGTGGGGCTGTTGGTATCGTCAAAATGGGTACGGTCAATGCAGACACGCTAACGGGTACGGCGTGGAATGACATGGTGAACGGTGCTGGCGGGAATGACACCTTGAACGGCGGCAATGGTAATGACCGTATCGACGGCGGTACTGGCGTGGATGTAATGGTGGGTGGTTTGGGCAATGATGTTTATATCGCCGATGTCAGCGGGGATGTCGTGACGGAAGCCAGCGGGGGTGGCATCGATACCATCTACACGCCAGCCACCCGCACCTTGGCAGCGAATATCGAAAACATGTTTCTGATTGGCTCTACCGTCAGCAATGGAACGGGCAATGAATTGGCGAATATCTTATCAGGCAATACTGTCAATAATGTGTTGTCGGGTGAGGCGAACAATGACACGCTAATCGGCGGCTTAGGTAATGACACCTTAACGGGAGGCGAGGGTCAAGATGTGTTCCGTTTCAACACCGCACTCTCTGCTAATGTCGATAAGATCACCGATTTTGTCGCCCTAGACGATACCATCCAATTGGAAAACGCCATTTTCACTAAGCTGACAACAACGGGTGTTTTAAACACCGCGAACCTGAAAATCGGTTCGGCGGCGGCAGATGTTAATGATTTTATCGTCTACAACAAAACCTCAGGCGGGTTGTTTTATGATGCCGATGGCAACGCTGCTGGTGCGGCGGTGCAAATCGCCACGCTGGGCGTAAATTTAGCGTTGACGAATGCGGATTTTGTGGTGATTTAAGCGGTTGGGCAACGCCTGTCTATAAGACTAGTTGCTTGGAAGCCGCGCCCGCGCGTTCAGTGACTAGTTTCGGAACAAGATAGCCGGGCAAACGGGACTGCATGGCTAAATTAAGCTCTAAAGCCCTTTCGGTGCTGACTTCAAAATGTCCCGCGCCGCGCACTTTATCCAGCAGATGTAAGTAATAAGGTATCACGCAGGATTCAAACAGCCGCTCGCTGAGTTCGCACAAGGTATCGGCATTATCATTAACGCCTTTGAGCAAGACGGCTTGGTTAAACGTGGTGATGCCTTGCCGTTTTAAACGGGAGAAAGCAGTAATGACACGTCTGTTGATTTCATTGGCATGATTGCAGTGGACGACCATCACGACAGGCTTAGCACTACCTCCCAAGATAGCCAACAAGTCATCGGTAATCCGGGCTGGTAACACAATAGGCAGGCGGCTGTGGATGCGGATACGCTTAATATGGCTTATTTGTTGGAGTTGTTTTAGTAGCTCCGCCAATTGCACATCATTTAACAGCAAAGGATCGCCGCCACTTAAAATAACTTCGCTGATGCTGGAATCCGCGGCAATATAGTCTAAGGCGGCCTGTTGCTTTTGTTTGCTCAGCTGAATTTCAGCGTAAGGAAAATTACGGCGGAAGCAGTAGCGGCAGTTGATCGCACAAGTCCCGGTGTTAATGAGCAACACCCTACCTTGATATTTATGCAACACCCCGATTTCGGCAACCGCCGCCAGATCGCCTACCGGATCATCGTTAAAACCTGGAAAATGCCCCAGTTCATCCGCAACAGGCAGCACTTGCCGCAGCAATGGGTCGCGAGGATTGCCTTTTTCGATACTGGCAGCAAAACTTAATGGGACTTTTAGGGCAAAGTTTTGGTTGGCCGCATGGGCGGACGGTAAGTCGTCGATAGTTAGGCCTAGATACCCACACAGCGCATCGAGCTTAGTGAATGCACCGCTCAATTGGCGTTGCCAAGTTTGGGAAAAATGCTCGGTCTCGTAGACGTGTTCTGTCATAGCTTAGGTATTTAAAGTTTCTCTGGATGGTTGCCTCCATTATAATGGGCGACTTTTAATTATTGTGTCACACTGAGGATAAAATGGCTGTTTATAGTACAAATGAGTTTAGAGCCGGGTTGAAAGTCATGATGGACAATGACCCTTGCGCAATCATTGAAAATGAATTTGTCAAACCAGGCAAAGGCCAGGCGTTTAACCGTGTCAAAATCAGAAACTTGAAAACCGGACGCGTGATTGAGCGCACCTTCAAATCCGGCGAGTCCTTGGAAGGCGCCGATGTGGTCGATGTGGCAATGCAGTATCTCTATAATGATGGCGAATTCCGCCATTTTATGGTGCAAGACACCTTTGAACAGTATCAAGCCGATCCTAAAATCGTCGGTGATGCGGCATTATGGCTGAAAGATCAGGATTATTGTTTCGTCACCTTATGGAATGATGCGCCGTTGGCGGTTACCCCCAGCAATTTTGTCGAACTGGAAATTGTTGAGACAGATCCGGGCGTGCGCGGCGACACCTCAGGCGGCGGCGGCAAACCCGCAAAATTGGTGACAGGCGCAGTGGTCAGAGTCCCTCTGTTTGTCCAAACGGGCGAAACCGTTAAAGTGGATACCCGTACTGGCGAATATATTTCCCGCGTCAAAGAATAGTGCTAACCACTTGGCAACCTTCATGCAGCGTGGCGATGTTACAGTCACGCGCCCGGTTGTTGCATGACATTCGGCAATTTTTCCGGCAATGCGGGGTGCTGGAAGTCGAAACGCCATTGCTAAGCCACACCACAGGCACTGACCCGCAACTGGCTTTTTTTAGCACCGAATACCATAGCCCCCCCAGTCGGCAAACCTTGTTTTTGCAAACCTCACCTGAGTTTGCGATGAAACGTTTGTTAGCGGCGGGTAGCGGTTCGATTTATCAAATCTGTAAAGCGTTCAGAAACGGGGAGGCAGGACGTTTCCATAATCCTGAATTCACCCTGCTCGAATGGTATCGGGTCGGCTTTGACTTGGTGCAACTGATGGACGAGATAGAGGCCTTGTTCAACGTATTGTTTGACGGCTTTGGCTTACGAGCGACCCAACGCATCAGCTACCAAACGGTTTTTCAGCACTATACGGGGCTTGATCCTTTACGGTTTTGTTATCCCGATTATTGCGCTTTTGCACAGGCAAATGACTTGCCAGAAGCTATGGATTTGTGTGGTAATGACCCTGTATCATGGCTAGATTTAATTTTCAGCCATAAAATCCAGCCGTTTCTAAGCGATAATGCCTTGTGTCTGGTGTATGCGTATCCTGCGTGCCAATCGTCACTA
>JAQTNZ010000464.1 GCA_028713595.1 Methylovulum sp.
CCAGCAAATCACGGACAGCATACTCGATGCTTGACCGCCCGCCGTCATACTTGCCCTCTAGGGCATAAGGCGGCACCAGATTGGCGACATGGCGCAGCATAAACAAGTCGCCGGCTTCAACATCCATCAATAACGCGGGGTCTACCCGCGAATCGCTGCAACAAATGACCAAAATCTTCGGCTGTTGCCCATAATCGAGCAGATGCTTCATTTTGGGGTCATTCGAGGCATAAGCGCGTTGCTGAAAACTCTTAATGCCGGCAGTCAGTTTGACTAAGTTCGGGTGGATAAACGCTTCCATGTTCTATTGCCAAGGTGAGAGGTTACGGTGATTTGATAAAAAGCCAATCTATTGCCGTGCCATTCTATGCGAAACAAATCCCTAAATAAAGGGCTTTCCTACACGGGTAAGGCCTTCGCGATAAAAGTGCCGATATGTGCAGCAGTGGTTAATGAGCACCCACACCAATGGCTTCCCTGCTTTCGTCAGGCTATTGTTACGTTTTGTTTATGGGAACCAAAGGGAATGGGTAGGAAATAATTCAGGCAAACGTTAAAGGGTGCGGGTCTTGGAGCGCGGGCATCTTGCCCGCGCTCCAAAGAGGAAACCGCCTCACATAATGATTATGCCGAGATTATTTTATGCACGTTCCTAGGGCGGAACCGGGAGAAATTGAGGCCACTGGATTTTGCCGCCAATGTTGCCCGCGCTAGGCAAATCCTTGGCATCCCAACCACCCCCTAAGGCTTTGACAAGCTGGATGGCGGCGATAAGGCGTTGGCCTTGTAAATTAACGGCGGTTTCTTCATTGACGAGGGCGGTGGTTTGGGCGGTCACGACATTCACATAGCTGACCGTGCCCGCATTGTATTGGTTAGTGGTCAATTCAACTGATTTGCGGGCTAAGGCCACGGCACTGTCCTGCACCCCAGCCTCCTGTTCCAGAATGCGCAGCGCCGCCAAATAATCTTCAACTTCTTTAAAACCGTTCAGGACAGTTTGCCGATAAGCGGCGACATTGGCGGCAAACGTGTCTTTGGCCGAAGCCAGTTGCGAGCTGCGCAAACCACCGTCAAATAACGGCAAGGCCAGCGCCGCAGGCCCCAATGCCCAATAATTGGTGGCCGTCATGAACAAATTTGCCAAAGTATTGGCTTGGGTGCCATCGGTTACGGCAAGGTTCAGGCGTGGGTAATAAGCTGCTTTCGCCACGCCTATTTGGGCATTGGCGGCAGCTGCCAAGCGTTCCGCTGCGGCAATATCGGGCCGACGTTCCAACAATTGCGAGGGGATGTCCAGCGGGATGGCCGGCACTAAGGTGTTGAGTGGAGCCGGGGCAATAGTGAGTTGCGCGGGGGCTTTGCCGACCAACAAGGCGATGGCGTGTTCCAATTGTGCGCGTTGTACTCCTAAATCAATCGCTTGGGCGCGGGTCGATGCCAATTGTGTTTGTGCCTGTACGACATCGGCTTTGGCGATCACTCCTGCGTTATAGCGGTTTTGGATGATGTTCAAGTTTTTTTCATAGCTTGCAAACGTGCTGCCCAGCAATTTTATTTGGGCATCGGCTGCCCGTAATTGGAAATAGTTTTGTGCGAGCAGAGCTTGTGTGGACAGTTTGAGTGCCTGCAACGTTGCGGCGCTGGCTTGCGCGTTGTTTTCACTGGATTCGAGTTGCCTACGCATCTTACCCCACAAATCGGGTTCCCATGCCACACTGAGCAGCCCACCGAACAAATTGCGGACACCGGAAACTACAAGGTTCTGGCCGCTGGCGGCACGGAAGCGGTTGGCGCTGGCGCTGGCGGAAACTGTTGGCGAAAAAGCGGCTTGGGCGGTTTTGACTAAGGTTTGTGCCTGGCGAAATTGGGCTTCGGCTTGGGCGATGGATTGGTTGGAGACATTGACCTGTTGCTCCAAGCCGTTCAGATACGGATCCTTAAAAAGGCTCCACCATGTGTCGGGAATTTCATGGTCACGCGGCCTAGCTGGCATCCAGCCTTTTAATTCTTTAAATTCGGCCGGAACTGTACTGGCCGGACGCTGGTAATCAGGGCCGACGGCACAGCTTGAGAGCATTAGGGGCGCGATAAGCCCCAGCAGTAGACGCATAGTGTAGTTTGTCACAGGGATTCTTTGGTTATTGGCGGTTTTATGTTGGGATTTAAGCGTTTGCCGCACCAGTTCTGAAAACGGTCCAGATAAAGGTAAATGACGGGGGTCGTATATAAGGTAAGCAATTGGCTGGACAGCAGGCCACCGATAACGGTTATCCCTAAAGGCTGTAGCAATTCTGAGCCATAACCGCTCCCAAAGGCTAAGGGCACGGCGGCCAGCAACGCTCCGAAGGTGGTCATCATGATAGGCCGGAAGCGTAGCTGGCAGGCCTTGCGGATAGCCTCATCAGGGCTTAGCCCGTCCGTGCGTTCGGCACTGATGGCAAAGTCAATCATCATAATGGCGTTCTTTTTGACAATACCGATCAGCAAAATGACACCGATCAGCGCGATGATGCTGAATTCGGTATCAAAAGCCAATAAGGCTAAAATGGCTCCGAATCCGGCTGATGGCAAAGTGGAAATAATCGTTAAAGGGTGGATATAACTTTCATACAAGATGCCCAACACGATATAAATGGCGATTAAGGCGGCCACTATCAGCCAAGGCTGGTTTTTGACGGTTTTCTCAAATTCTTTCGCTGTCCCCTGAAAACTGCCGTGTATGGACGTTGGCAGCGCCAATTTGTCCAAGGCTTGGTTAACCGCCTGTTTGGCCGTGGATAAGGAAATGCCCGATGCCAAATTGAAAGAGACGGTGGCTGTCGGGAATTGATCCTGGTGATTGACCGATAAGGCCCTGCCTGTTTGCCGGTAACTGCTGAAGGCGGCCAACGGCACTTTTGTCCCGCCCGGCACACTCAGATAAATGTTTTTTAGGGCTTCGGAATTCTGGGCATATTCCGGCGCAACGCCCATGACGATATGGTACTGGTTAAGCGGCGTGTAAATCACCGACACCTGCCGTTGCCCAAAGGCATCATTGAGTGTCGAATCAATCAAGGCCTGGGTAACACCCAGCCTGGAGGCGGCGCTGCGGTCAATATGCAAGGAAATTTGCTGGCCTTTATCCTGCTGGTCGGTGTTGACATCCGTCAGT
>JAQTNZ010000465.1 GCA_028713595.1 Methylovulum sp.
TACTGCCTGACAATGACACACCGGGCGAACACTACGCGCAAGACGTTTATAGGGCGTTAATGGCCTTGGAATCGCAGCCGACCGTTAAAATAATCCGGCTGGAAGGCTTGCCGGACGGTGGCGACATTGTGGACTGGTTACAAAACCACGCGCCGGATTGGGATGGTTACGCCCCTTTTCCGGCGGAGTCGAAACCTTGGGCGGTGGCTGAATTACAGGCCAAGGTGACAAATGCCGAACCCGTGCCGGATAGCTGGCGTGTGGCGCATTCTGGAAATGATGGCCTATTTTCTTGGGAACCCCCCAACCCGATAGCCGACCGAACGCCACCCGTGCAAGTCTTGCCGCCGGAACTGATACCCGAACCGTACAGGGCTTGGCTGGCGGACGTGTCGCACCGGATGCAGACACCGCCGGACTTTGCCGTCATATCGGCTATTGTTGTAACGGGTTCTGTCATTGGCGCGGGGTGCGGTATCCGGCCCAAACGCCTTGACGATTTTGAGGTTATCCCGAACCTATGGGGCGCGTGTATCGGGCGGCCTTCTGTGGTTCTCAAATCGCCTTCCATGAAAGAGCCGATGGCCCTGCTTGACCGACTGCAAGCCGACTATGGGGAACAATTCAAGTTGGACAAGGCGGCGGCTGAATTTGACGGCTTAACGAACGATGCCATGCTGGACGATGTGAAGGTAAGGCTAAAAACAATCGCCAAAGGCAAAGGCAAGGACGGCGTGGTCAATTCCGGCGACATTGCCAAGCTAAAAGCCGATTTTGTGGAATTGTCCGCCAAGGCCGAACCCGAAGCCACGCGGCGGCTGTTTAAGACCAACGAAACCAGCATACAATCCATGACTGTCTTACAAAACCAAAACCCGTGCGGCATTTTGTTTTTTAGGGATGAGCTGACAGGGCTACTGGTGAAATGGGATAGGGAGGACGGCGCGGAGGAACGCGCTTATTTTTTGCAAGGCTGGAACGGTAACGGCTCTTATACGGATAACAAGATAGGGCGCGGCATAACCGATGCAAAAAACATCTGCATAAGCCTATTGGGCGGCATACAGCCCGACAAGCTTAACCGCTATTTGTACCAAGCCCTGCACGGTGACAATGACGGCCTGATGCAACGCTTACAGCTTGCCGTCTGGCCTGACGAGCCGGAACACTGGGAATTAGTAGACACCGTGCCGAACAAGGCCTACAAGCAACGGGCTTACGATATTCTGAAATCCTTGGCGGAGCTGGATTTTATCGGGCATGGTGCGGAGCGAGACGAGGATGACAGCCGCCCCTTTTTCCGTTTCGACCAAGACGGCCAAACGGTTTTTAACAACTGGCTTACCAAATTGCAAACCGTCAAGATAAAACAGGAGGAAAACCCGTTGATGGCCGAACACTTTGGCAAGTTCCGGTCACTGATGCCTAGCCTTGCCCTGATATTCCATTGCATCGACATGGCGGACGGCAAGGCGCGGGGCAGCGTGTCGGCACAGGCGGCGCGGCTGGCGGTGGACTGGTGCGGCTATCTGGAAAGCCACGCACGGCGCATTTACGCAATGGCGCAAAGCCCCCAACACGCGGCGGCGGTCAAGCTGGCCGACAAAATCAAGGCCAAGGCGTTGCCAAACCCATTCACGGCCAAAACAATTTATGACAAAGGCTGGCACGGCCTCAAGGATAAGGGAGAGGTCACGGCGGCCTGTAATGTCCTGATGGATGAAAACTGGCTGATGATGGCCCGCAAGCCCATAGGCAAATCAGGGGGAAGGCCGCCATTGCCAGAGTACCATATCAACCCCGTTTTTCTATAAAACACGCCCACCCTGCACCTGCTAAACTGGCTAAACCCCCTTTAGCGGGTTTAGCGGGTAAGGGGTAGGGACTTTTTCAGAAAAATATTATTAAAATCGGTAAAAGGTAATGATGAACTTAAAAAAGCTTTCAGGGGGGGATACCTTGTGTAACATCCACAAAGGCAGCGGACTATCAAAGCGGTATAGCTTAGACAACGCGCCAGCAACCCTGTGGAAATGCGGCAACACTTAGAAATACTTAAAAAACATCGGTTTTAACTTATACTACCCAAAAACAATCCATCATCCATTTAATTGGGCTTTCAGGAATTTTAAATGAAAAAATCATTTTTGGCTTTAGGGTACATTTTTGCAATCAGCGGCTTAACCGGATGTTTCCCGCAAAATGAAATTAACGCCAATGCTGATGTACAAGCCCTTAATCAATTACATAATACACAGGTTGCCTTAAAGATGATGGAAACAGAAAGGGATAGGATTATTAAGCAAAAAGGCTCAAGTGAAAGCTATTATTCAGAAAACTGCCCTATTCATCTTGACTTTTTGCAACAAAATGCCCAACAAGGGCAAGCCATTGCCCAAGGGCTTTTGGCTGGCTGTTATTTTTATGGGCAAGGGGTGGACGAAGATAAAGGCCAAGCGGCCATGTGGTATCGCAAAGCCGCCGAACAAGGTAACACTGATGCACAAACCAACTTAAAGGCTATGCCTTATGTCGAAGCCGCCGGACAAGGGGATGCTGAAGCGCAATATAATTTAGGCATGATGTATGCTGGAGGCAATGGGGTGGCAAAGGATGACGTTAAAGCGGTGGAGTGGTATGAAAAAGCCGCTAACCACGGATTGGCGAAGGCGCAATACATTTTAGGGGTGATGTATGCCAAAGGTGAAGGGGTGCGTAAGAATGAAACTCAAGCGGTGAATTGGTATACAAAAGCCGCTAAGCAGGGAGTTGTAGATGCACAAAACGCCTTAAAAGTATTAAGAGCTGCTTATTTGCGCAACTGGGGGGATATTGGGTCTAATAAAAGGGAGTTGAAATGTGCAGCTCAATCAGAACTTCTCAAAGCGGCTGGTTTTCTTATAACTGGAAATCAAGGAATGTGCAATTATCTGTTACAGGATGACCCGGAGTCTTACTTCAAAAGTCCATATTGCCTTTCTGGAAACACAAGTAGTGTTTTTCAAAAAATAAACAATGTCTATAAGGAAAACTATCCAAACCTGTTTGATCAAGAAGAGGTTGCTAATATTGTGAAATTTGCCTTTTTTTATCAGGGTAAATTGCCAACATTTTTTATTAGGCGTATCCATCAAGACTGCTTACAACCAAC
>JAQTNZ010000466.1 GCA_028713595.1 Methylovulum sp.
GGTAAGAAATTTATCAAGCAGCCGTCTTCAAAATTGAAAGTGTCGATAGCAAAAGTATTAAAAGAAGAAGGTTATATAACCGATTTTAGTACAGAAACGGTAGGTAATCACATCGAAATGACGGTCGAGCTGAAATACTATAAAGGTGTTCCGGTTATCGAAAATATTAAAAGAATTAGTAGGCCCGGCTTGCGCATCTATAAATCTAAAGATGAGTTGCCAAAGGTTCTTGGTGGTTTGGGTATTGCTATTGTTTCAACATCGAACGGTGTCATGACTGACCGGGCTGCCCGCGCCATTGGGCATGGCGGCGAAGTTATTTGCACAGTTTGTTAATGTAGGCGTGTTATGTCAAGAATTGCTAAAGCCCCGATCACTATACCTCAGGGTGTAGATGTAAAATTAGAAGATAACAACGTGACCGTTAAGGGAGTTAAAGGCCAGTTGTCATTTGCGCTTAACCCGTCCGTGACTGTTGATATTAGCGATAATGTCATCCAAATGGTCTGGAATAAGGACGATAAGGCCGCGACCGCCCAAGCAGGCACTGCACGGGCGATTGTCGGCAACATGGTCATCGGCGTTTCCGCCGGTTTTGAAAGGAAGCTGACCCTGATAGGCGTAGGTTACCGCGCCCAAGCCAAAGACGCGGTGTTGAGCCTGTCTTTAGGTTATTCGCATCCGGTTGAATTCCAAGTCCCTGCTGGCATCACCATTGAGACCCCGACCCAAACGGAAATCCTCATCAAAGGCAGCGACAAGCACCAGATTGGACAAGTGGCGGCCAAAATTAGGGCTTATCGTCCACCTGAACCTTACAAAGGCAAAGGTGTCAGATATGCTGATGAGACTGTTATCAAGAAAGAAGCTAAGAAGAAATAAGGTGGCGTGATGGAAAAGAAGCAAACCCGTATGAAGCGCGCATTAAAATTGCGCTGCAAAATAAAAAAATTAAATGCCATCCGCTTATCGGTCCACAAGACCTCCCAGCATATCTACGCCCAAATCATCAGCGGTGATGGCACTAGCACCTTAGTGAGCGCGTCAACCACCCAAGCGGACATCAAATCGGGATTGAAAAATACCGACAACATCCAGGCGGCGGCTGAAGTGGGCAAGCACATCGCCCAACGGGCGCTGGCCGCCGGTATCACCGAGGTTGCTTTTGATCGATCTGGTTTTAAATATCATGGTCGCGTGAAAGCATTGGCTGATGCTGCGCGTGAAGTCGGCTTGAAGTTTTAGGAGAATAAAATGTCTACAGCACCTGCCCAAGGCAGCACTGATGGTTTGCAAGAAAAGCTCGTCAACGTAAGACGGGTCGCTAAGGTGGTAAAAGGTGGCCGCGTGTTCGGTTTCACCGCCCTGACCGTGGTTGGCGACGGCGCAGGCCGTGTCGGTTACGGGGTCAGCAAAGCCCGCGAAGTGCCGATCGCCATCCAAAAATCATTGGAACAAGCACGGAAAAACATGCGCAAAGTGTCCCTGAAGGGCGACACCTTGCAATACGCAATCATGAACACCACCGGTGCGGCCAAAGTTTACATGCAGCCCGCTTCCGAAGGTACCGGCATCATCGCCGGTGGCGCGATGCGCGCCGTGTTTGAAGTGGTCGGTGTCCACAATGTCTTGGCGAAATGTATCGGCACCAACAACCCAATCAACGTTGTCAGGGCGACCATCAATGGCCTTACTGGAATGCACAACATCCATCAAGTGGCCGCCAAACGTGGTTTATCTGTCGATCAAATTATCGGATAACTAAGATGGCTACTAATAAATTGAGTGTGACAATGATTAAGAGCAAGTTTGGCCGTCTACCCAGACACCAAGCCTGTCTGAAAGGATTGGGGCTAAGTCGGATGCACCAAACCGTTGAAGTCCTTAATACCCCAGAAAACAGAGGCATGATAAATAAAGTATCGTATATGCTAAAAGTTGAGGAAGTATAATGTTTCTGAATACCATACAGTCTAGTGAAGGATCACGCAAAAAGTCCAAACGCGTCGGTCGCGGTATCGGTTGCACCTTGGGCAAAACCTGCGGCCGCGGTCATAAAGGCCAAAAAGCCAGAAGCGGCGGTTTCCATAAGGTCGGTTTCGAAGGCGGCCAGATGCCGTTGCAACGCCGTCTGCCTAAAGTCGGTTTCACGTCCAGAACCAAAATGTATTCCGCTGAAGTCCGTTTGGGCGAGCTGAACGGTTTGGCCGTTGACGTGATCGACCTGATAGCGTTGATTGCCGCGAACATCGTCCCCGCTTTCACCAAATTGGCAAAAGTCATCAAATCAGGTGAAGTCACTAAAGCCGTCACCCTGAAAGGGATTAACGTGACTGGTGGCGCACGCGTAGCCATTGAAGCGGCTGGCGGAACAATAGAGGCTTAATCCGGTGAATACTCCAAGAGCGCAAATGACCAACAAGCCGGGTAATTTTTCCGAGCTACAAGCAAGATTGCTGTTTGTCTTAGGGGCCCTGGTCGTTTATCGGGTCGGGGCGCATATCCCTGTCCCGGGCATTGACCCCAAAGCCTTGGCGATCATGTTTGAACAGCAAAGCGGCTCCATCCTGGACATGTTCAACATGTTTTCGGGCGGTGCCTTGATGCGCTTGAGTCTGTTTGCCTTGGGTATCATGCCGTACATTTCCGCGTCCATCATCATGCAATTGATGACGGTGGTGTTGCCGTCCATGGAACAGATGAAAAAGGAAGGCGAGGCGGGCAGACGCAAAATCTCCCAATTCACCCGCTATGCGACGGTGGTCTTGGCGACCTTCCAGGCCATAGGCATTTCCTTGGCCTTGCAAAGCCAAACCGCTGGCGGTTTGTCAGTGGTGTTAAATCCTGGCATGGGCTTTGTCGCCGTCACCACCATCACCTTAGTGACTGGCACGGTCTTTTTGATGTGGTTGGGCGAGCAAGTCACCGAGCGCGGCATCGGCAACGGCATTTCCATGATTATCTTCGCTGGTATCGTCTCAGGCTTGCCTAAGGCGGTCGGTGGCACTTTGGAGCTGGCACGCACCGGTGAAATGAACGGCGGCTTCATCCTGTTGCTGTTTTTGTTGTCGGTCGCCGTCACCGCCTTGGTGGTGTTTGTCGAGCGCGGTCAAAGAAGGATTCTTATCAACTACCCCAAGCGTCAGCAAGG
>JAQTNZ010000467.1 GCA_028713595.1 Methylovulum sp.
CTATCGTTTGCCGCCGATGGCATCCAACGCATTGCCGAATTGGGTTGGCAAGTGAACGAAAAGACCGAAAATATCGGTGCGCGGCGTTTGCATACCATTTTAGAACGCTTATTGGAGGAAATCTCTTTTGACGCGCCCGATTTGGAGGAAAAGACCATCGTCATTGATGCCGCTTATGTCGACAAGCATCTGAGCGAATTTGTTGAAGATGAAGATTTGAGCAGGTATATTTTGTAGGCAGATGGTGGCTTTTCCCTCCATCACTGCTTTTTAATACGCAATGCGGATCAGTGCGGGAACGGCGAGGGTTTATGGTTAAACCCTCGCCGCCGTCACTTACCTAAAAATATCACTATATGGCCCATATACTCATCATCCATGAAGTCGAAGACTATACGGCATGGAAAAAAATATTCGATAATGCTGCCACCATCAGAAAAACCGCTGGCGAGCAAAGCTATCAGGTTTTAAAATTTGCCGATGATGCCAATAACATCGTCCATTTTTCAAACTGGTCAAGCATCGCCGATGCCAAAGCTTTTTTTGAATCGCCCGCATTGGTTGAGATCAGAAAACAAGCGGGCGTGAAAGCCCCCGAATTTATCTATCTGGATTTGTTGGAAGAAGGTGTGCTGTAGGCTCATCGCCTACACAAAGCCAATTCAGGTCTATACTTACAATAAAAAACTTTCCAGATAACCCCACTTGCTTATCAAAATTATACGCAACGGGCAAAGCCCGTTGGGTTTAACCCATCTTAATGATGGGCTTAATCCATCCCCAACCAACCAAAATACGGATTCTTAGGGTAAACTAAGCCCCATCCAATCTGACTTACCATATCCACATGCGCCTAACCATAAAACCTTGTAATAGCCTGCCCGTTGAAATCAAGCACCATCAACTGTCCAACCGTTTGGAAATCAGTTTTGATGATGACAGCGTGTTTGTCCTGCCTAGCGAATATCTGCGCGTGTTTACCCAATCGGCGGAAGCGGTCGGCCATGGCCCTGGGCAAGAGACTTTGCAAACGGGTAAGGAGAACGTGACCATTAAGGACATCCGCCCTATCGGCAATTACGGCATTTTGCTGGTTTTTAGCGATGGTCATGACACGGGCATTTATACCTGGGATTTGCTGTATCTGTTAGGTTCTGACTATCAAACATTGTGGGCCGATTACCTGCACCACTTGGAAGCGACCGGAATCGTCCGCACTCCACCACGAACGCACTCGCATTAATATAGGGGAATAACCATGACTACCGATAACACCACCCATTTCGGCTTTAAGCAAGTCGCCGTTGACGAAAAAGTCAAACTGGTGCGCGGGGTTTTTGATTCCGTTGCCGAACAATACGACATCATGAATGACCTGATGTCCTTAGGCATACACCGTATCTGGAAACGTATCGCCGTACAACTGAGTAACGTCCGCAAAGGCGAAAAAGTGCTGGATTTGGCAGGTGGCACCGGCGATTTGACCACGCTATTCCATGACCGGGTCGGCAGTGACGGCCAAGTGGTGCTGGCGGAAATCAACGCGCAAATGCTGCGCACTGGCCGTGACCGCCTGATTGACCGTGGCTTGGCGGACACTATCCGTTACGCCCAAGTCAACGCCGAATGCCTGCCGTTTGAAGACAATACCTTTGACTGCGTCTGCATCGCCTTTGGCTTGCGTAACGTCACCGACAAAGATGCCGCCTTACGCTCCATGTACCGCGTCCTGAAACCGGGCGGGCGAGTGATCGTGCTGGAATTCTCACACCCCACCGATAAAGTCACCGAAAAAGTCTACGATTTTTACTCGTTCAACATCTTGCCAAAAATAGGCCGTTTTGTCGCCAAAGATGAAGAAAGCTACCGTTATCTGGCAGAATCCATCCGTATGCACCCTAAGCAAGAAGAACTGAAAAAAATGATGGAAAACGCCGGACTGGAGCGCTGCGAATATTTCAACATGACGCAAGGGATTGTCGCAGTACATAGAGGTTATAAAATCTGACATGGTCATTAAGCCGCTGTTACTGGGAGCATTAGAAATCGCCTGCCGCGAATATTTGGCGTTGGACAGCAATAGCCCTGCGGTGCTCGCGCCCCTGGCAGGCAAGGTCATTGCCGTGACCATCATCCCGTTTAACGAAACCTTATACCTGTGTCCGGCAGTGGATACCATCCAGTTGCTGGATGAGTTTCCTGGGGAGCCGGACACCCATTTGACAGGGTCATTATTGGCGTTCGGCCTGATGGGCTTGAGCGGCAAACCGATGCGCTCGATTTTTTCCGGTGAGGTGACGGTTACGGGGGATATGCACACAGGGCGCAGGTTCCAAGAACTGTTTGCCAAACTGGATATTAATCTGGAAGACAAATTAGCACGCTATACGGGTGAACGATTTGCCCATAACCTGAGTCAGTTTTTCCGTGCCGGACAACAATGGGGCAAAGACACGCTGGAAACTTTCCGCCTGAACGCCGCCGAGTTCCTGCAAGAAGAAACCCGTGACCTACCCGCCGCGCCGGAAATGGACTTGTTTTGTCGTCAGGTTGATGAATTGCGCTTGGATTTTGACCGCCTGCACAGCCGCTTGGAACGATTAGAATATACCAAGACCGCCAAAACCAATACGGTAAAAAATTAAAATCCACATCCTGATAGGGTGAATTTAAGCGTGTTTTACTGGTTAAACGCTACAATCTTCACCGTGGACGCAACAGGCACACAATTACAACAATAAATACAGCCCCGGCATTGTACCGAGGGTTTTTTACGCCACCAAAGGTAACGCAGTGATCCGCCCTAAAATTTTAATGCGCTTGATCCATATCAATTGGGTCTTGTTTATGCACGGCCTTGATGAAATCGTCTTAAAAACACCTTTCTTCCGCCCGATCCGTTTCTTGGCCGTCTTCTCACCGTATTATTGGATGAACCGCCAATCGGGCAAGAACGTGCCGCGTGGGGTGAGAATCCGCCAAGCCTTAGAAGACTTAGGGCCGATTTACGTCAAATTCGGCCAAGCCCTATCCACGCGCAAAGACTTGTTGCCCGATGACATCGCCGATGAGCTGGTCAAGCTTCAAGACCGTGTGCCGCCCTTTGGCAATGACATTGCACGGGCCATTATCGAAAAAGAAT
>JAQTNZ010000468.1 GCA_028713595.1 Methylovulum sp.
CTCGTCAGCTTTTTCGAGATGCAACCCCTATCGCCAAACAGCTTTCCAATCAAAATATTAGCCAAGGTTGGCACCGGTTTCCTGTCATCCACGTTGCCGCGGGTGAGGCAAAAAGAAACCAGTTCGCCGCGTCCCGCCACGCCGGCAAAGGTCTTATGCCGAGGGATACGGATATTTTCGCAGACGCATAACGGCGTTGAATCGACAAAGACAATCCCATCGCTTTTGACGCACCGGCTGTGCATAAAGGCGGCCAAAGGCCCCAAGGTTTCTGCCATCAATTCAACAAAACGGTTATAGCTGGGCAAATGGGGGGAACTCACGGCGCAACAAAACACAAACGTGCTTTTGATAAAACCACTTGAATGTCCGGTAGCCGCTCATTTGAAAACACACCACGATCGTGATGATTTCGCTTTCACATAAGCATTTCTTTTTACATCGCTTTTTATCACCGTTTGCCAGTAACCCGGAATGCCATGTGGGCAAAAAACCGGCGCAAAAATCGTCAGCATCGCAAAAAAGTTGGTATAAAATCATTGTGGGCGGTTTTTGAAAAGAAAGGGGTTATGTCAGAACTTCCATTCTTTCAGATTTTTCAACAGGCCGCTTTTTTATGTCGAACTCAGATTATGATAGACACCATCTTAAACTACTGTCTGTTTTTTTGGGGTCCACTATACGGTTTTATTAAACCATTGCATAAAACACCGGATCAAGTCTATCGGACGGGAGACGGTGGCGGCGGGGAAATTGCCGATCATTTTGGTGATAAAAAAGCCCCCATCACCCAAACGTATATTGAGCCTATCTTTTTTGCGTGTTTTCACCCAAAAACAATGTGCATAACGCACAGATAGTCCGGTAGGATGTTGTTATCTTATTGTTCAGGCAATGCACAAGCTATTAGGCATTTACACCATTAGAAACGGCACTCAGGCCAGACACTAAAAATAAGGGGGGGATAAAAATGAAAACACAGAATTTTTTGGCAATTTTTTGCGCAGGCTGCATGACCGTATCGGCGTGGGCATGTGATACTGGCGTGGGCGTTAATGCCGATTTGCACGGCAATCGTTTTTTTCCTGCCGATAACCCGTGGAACCAAGCGATTGACACCAAAGCCATAGACCCCAATTCTTTAACCCTAATCAACCAAATGGGTTCGGGGGTGTCGCTACACCCTGATTTTGGCGCGGATGCCTATTGGGCTGATAGCAAGCCTTTTGGTATCCCTTATATAGTGGTGTCCGGCACTACCCCTAAAGTGCCTATGTCATTTACTTATAGTAGCGAGAGCGACCCTGGGTCTTATCCGTTTCCGGCCAACGCGCCAATTGAGGGCGGGCCTAACTCAAAGGGTGACCGCCATGTCTTGGTGGTGGATCAGGATCACTGGAAACTGTATGAGACGTGGAATTCTTATCCGCAGTTGGATGGCAGTTGGGATGCCGGTTCTGGAGCCATTTTTGACCTAAGTTCCAATGCCTTACGTCCGGCCGGCTGGACTTCCGCCGATGCGGCTGGCTTACCCATTCTGCCCGGCTTGGTACGCTATGATGAGGTCTATCTGCACAAAGCAATTAACCACGCCATCCGCTTTACCGTTGCGCAAACGCGGAAGGCTTATATCGCCCCAGCCCGACATTTTGCCAGCAGCAACACCAGCACTAATTTGTTGCCTATGGGTGCACGGCTACGTCTAAAAGCCAGCTATGACATCAGTGCTTTTGCGCCACCCGCCCAAGTGATCCTTAAGGCTTTAAAAAAATATGGGATTATTGTCGCCGATAATGGCAGTAATATGTACATTTCAGGGACGGCGGATGCCCGCTGGGATGATAATGTTTTGAACACCTTAAAGCAGGTCAAGAATACTGATTTTGAGGTGGTGAAAATGGGGCCATTGACTACCCACTAAGCCGTATTTACCTAAAGCTTAGGTTCAATGCATATAAAGCAAAGGTTCCCGAATTCACATAATAAATGCAACACTTCCTGGCAATGATTAGATAGTATGGTTTCCGTCTACCAAACAAAAAAACCAGGAAGTATCCATTGAGATACATTCAACCATCTAGCCGAAGAAGGTTTGTGGTCGAACGGGCAGCAAGCAACAATGACAGTCATAAAATTGGCGGCATAAAGCCGCCAACGGTCAATCTTTAATTGGGGTTTTCCAGCACACCTAAAGCAAGATCGCTTATTTCAATTGGATGGCAAAACCACCTGCGGAGTTGGTGTCACCAACCGGAACGATATCGGCATGAGGATAAACGCCATTCTTATGTGTCAACGCCACGACAGGGTTGCTGGTATTGAATGGGATGCTCGCAGTAAAGCCGCGTGGGTCTGCCGTTGTTGCAAAAATTCCGGTCTTACCCCAAGCTTGGGTGGTGTTGACCGAGCTGGCAATAGTCGGGCTACCCAAATCATTAGCCAATGCTTTTAAAAGATTGACTTTGGTCGCCCATAAGGGATCGGTGCTTTTTGTGGTGCGGTACAGTACCGCACCTTCCGCCCAATGCGGGTAATCTGCGGCGGCAACGTTTTCCAAAGTTGGTGCGTAACCGTCAATTTTGATATAACGCCAAGGATCGCCACCTGTTCCAGTTGCGGTGACAGCGTTATTACGGTCGGCACTGTTGATGGCAATACCCCAACGTTTGGCATAAGCAGAGCCATCAGGCACATTGTTAAAACCGGTCGCATTGGTACCATTTTGCCAATCTTTCAACAGGTTGCCGGTATCAGCGGCCCCACCCAGAGCTTTGACAATGGGTAAGCTGGCATCTTCATCAACCGCCGTATTGGCAGTCGGGCTAGCAGGAGGGAAAGAATTGGCCGTGCTAGGGTAGTTGAGGAATTTGGCATAAGCAACCGCACCGATAGCCGCGCCATTATTGCGTCTGCCAACAGCAACCGGGGTCAGGTTATTGCCCGTAGTGGCCTCTTTATACGGTGCAGTAACCCCAGCATCCGCTAAAATACTGGAATCCAGCAACGTTTTTACAGCATTGCCTGCGGTTTTATCAACAATCTTGACCTCGTCCCAATTTTGAACGTTGCCCGCCAGCAACGATGCCAACACATAGCGGTTCAGGTTAGGCAAGCTGGCTTCGTCATAGTTGCC
>JAQTNZ010000469.1 GCA_028713595.1 Methylovulum sp.
GGCTTGCTCAATATCGCCATATAACACGGTGGCGCAACCGACATAAATCCTCAGCGGCACGGGGAGTTGGGTGACGTGGCCGCTAGGCAAATATAAGGCGGCTTCGTTATCTAAATACCCTAAGCCCTGTTCGGCGGCTTGTTGGCAAGCGGCGGCGATGCGTTCGGGCTGGCCTAGTCGGAACAGTTCGGCTTGGGCTTGGCGGATGACTTGGGGGTAGTCGCCAAAAAAGGCTTTGATGTCGTTTTGTAAGGTGGTTTGCAGTTTTTTGTAAGGCGACCGTCTGGCAAAGGTTTGTAAGGCGAAATAGGTTACTAAGTCGTGTAGGCGGTTCTGCCGGGCCTGTTCTAATAGTGAGGGGTCGGTGTGTTCCAGCAGATAGCGCAGGGCTTTATTGACGGATGCAAAGGCTTCGGTCAGCGCTACGGGATTGGCGATTTCGTTTTTCTCAGGCAACCGCCCTAAAACCAAAGCCTGTTGCCAAAGCGGTTCAATCAGGGTTTGGCAGTGTTGATGGCGCTGTGCTGAGCGTGCAGGTTTAAGCGGCGGCTCCGCCGCAGGCCGCGTGGCTAGGCGCAACAAGTTACGGGTGTTACGTTGCCGCCCCAGTAAAAACGTCTGTTCGGCATCGGTATCTTTAAAAACGTAAAAAATACCGGGGGCAACCGGAATGGCTTCCCTATCGAGCACATCCTCTAAAAAACCTTTCAGTTCGGCTTGGCTGAAATATTTTTGGAAGGTGCCGCGTTGTGTCAGTACGCCGTCATTAAAAGCCTGGCCTTTGAAGGCGTTTTGGTTGAAGAGCATAGCGGCAACCACCAATAGGCGTTGGCTTAGTTGATAAGCGCCCGCCAAGGCTTCGATACGTTCCTGATAGTCTTCAATGACATTGATGACAAACCCTAAGTTGACAATATCCGCCGGGTGTTTCGGGTTTGCAGGGGCATAGTGCGGGTCACAACCGGATACGTTGATATTATTGGTGCTCAGGTTGCGCAAATCGTCGCCCCGTCCGCAACCGTAGTCGAACACGGACAAGCTCCCGTCCAAATAGCCATGCCGGGCGAGGCATTGCATGGGGGCTGACAGGTTGTTGCGCGACAAGGCGGTCAGGTGTCTGGCAACGGCGACCGTGTCCGGCTGTGTGACACAGGCAGCGGCACTGTCGTCGTCTTGGTTGCCTATCGGTACAAACTGGCCGTTTAACAATTGGAAGCCGCTGGCGGCAATAAGCCTTTCCCAGTTTTTTTGAAAGCCGATGGTCACGGGGTTGTCGAACAGCCCTATTTGTTCGGCGGCTTGGGTTAACGCACGGTATTCGGCCTGACGGGGGTGGTCGGCACTGAGCATGAGTTCTTTGCGGTGCAGGATAGGGGGGGTTAAATGAGTCTTGGTAATTGCGTTTTTCTAACCGCCCGGTTGCCAAGTCAATGCGGTAACTGTAGGCCAAGGCAGGGAAGGGGGTATCCAGAAAGTCGGGATAGGACAGCAGCGACACATAATGGCCATGGCCGGGATATTTGATGATGTGGTAATCCCTATCGGTCTGTAGGTTGGCTAGGGCTTCGGCTTGGGCGACCCGTGCCCTGACCGCAGCATCTTGTGATGCGGTCAGGCTGCAATGCCAGTAATAATGGTTGAGGACTTTCTTGCCCAGTATGCTCATTCTGCGGCCAGTTTGCGTAATCGGCTGACGGCTTCGCAAATGGCTAGGCCCGCTTGTCCGATGTCGGTGGTGGTGGTGTAGCGGCCAAAACTGAGCCTGACCGCCCCATACAAGCGGTCGCCTTTAATGCCCATTGCCCTCAGTACATGCGACGGTTCGATAGTCCCGCTGTTGCACGCGGAGCCGGTGGACATGGCGATGCTATCGCGTAGGGCAATAAGCAAGGCATCGGCGCTGACTCCCGCAAAACTGATATTGACAATATGCGGCACCGCCGCCTGTTGGCTACCATTCCAGTACACGCCATCGAGTTTGTCCAATGCGGTGCGCAAGGTTTGCCTTAATTGTCGGCAATGTTCCGTATCGGTTGCTAAGCGTTCGCAAGCTAAGGTAAAGGCCGCCGCCATGCCGGTTATTTGGTGGGTCGGCAAGGTGCCTGGGCGTAAGCCATATTCTTGGCCGCCGCCGTACAACAAAGGGGTCAGTCCCGCCTGTTTGCGATTGCGGACATACAGGCAACCCATGCCTTTAGGGCCGTGAAATTTATGGGCGGATAGCGACAGCAAACTAATCGGCAGGGCGGATAGGTCAATCGGCACTTTGCCCGCGCTTTGGGCGGCATCGACATGGAAGGGTATGCCTTTGGCTTCCAGAATATCGGCTATGCGGCCAATGTCCTGCATCACCCCGGTTTCGTTGTTGACGTGCATTAGCGACACCAGCACGGTTTCGTCAGTCAGGGCGTTAAGGATGCTATCCAGGGCCAACACACCCGCATTATCCGGGCGTAGGTAGGTGACTTTTATGCCTTGTGATTCAAGGTGGCGGCAGCAATCCAACACGGATTTGTGTTCGTATGCTGAGGTGACAATGTGCTTGCTCCGGTTTGGGTGGCCTGACGTGATACCGCTGATAGCTAGGTTGTTGGATTCGGTCGCGCCGGAGGTGAATAGAATATCTTTGGGGTTGCACTGTAAACCATGCGCCATTGCTGAGCGGGCGTTTTCTACGGCGGCAGCGGCGTTTTGGCCATACAGATGCTGGCCTGAGGCCGCATTGGCAAACGTCCCGGAATCGGTCAGGTAAGGCAGCAACGCATTAACCGCTTCGGGTGCCATGGGTGTTGTTGCGGCATAATCAAGATAGGTTGGGGTTTTCAAAGCGATAACAACAGGGTATTTAAAAGTGTGTCGGTATTTTATCCTAAATCAGTGTAATATCCGCTTAAACCATTATCCTATTGCCAATCTTAGCTATCCATACGCATCAACTTAAGAAAAAGCACAGCCATTATCAAAGCGTTGCGAGGTGTTGGGGTTGGGGTTGGCTTTTCTTGGGTGGCTCTATATGGGTTTCAAGGTCTTTTTAACCAAAACAGCCAGTAATGAAGACAGCAAGCCTTTACCGCGTTTTCTGACGTTATGGACAAACTCAAAAAAGCTCAGGTACAGCGGCAACTTGGCC
>JAQTNZ010000470.1 GCA_028713595.1 Methylovulum sp.
CTTCGGTCAGCACCGAATTGCAGGAGGCCAATTGTTCCAGGACAATGTCCTCAACTTCCAAGCCACATTTGCGGATGCACTTGACGATGTTCTGGGAAGCGCTGACGCTGCCTGTGACCATGTGGACTTTGGCTTCCAAACGGATACCGGACATCCCGATAGGCTCTTTGATGCCGTCCTGCAAGTCAATGACAAATTCCTGCGGCAAAATATGCAGGATTTTTTGATCCGCCGGAATCGCCACCGCCCGCGCCGAATCGATCACGCGGTCAATGTCGTATTGGGTGACTTCCTTATCTTTAATGGCGACAATGCCGTGCGAGTTCAAACTCCTGATATGGCTGCCGGCAATACCTGCAAACACCGATTTGATCTGGCATCCGGCCATCAGTTCGGCTTCTTCAATCGCCCGTTGTATGGATTGCACCGTGGATTCCAGATTGACCACCACGCCTTTTTTCAGGCCACGCGACGGGGTCGTGCCGATGCCGATAATTTCAATACTGCCATCACTACTAAGCTCACCTACAATAGCGGCGACTTTGGACGTGCCAATATCCAGCCCAACTATTAGATTACGTTCTGATTTTCTTGCCATTGTCCACTCTAGTGCCCGTTCATTTCATTGTTGCCCGGCAACGTCTGCCTCTTTGGGGGCATACATATTTTCCCAATCAATTGCGGGGGTCTGTGCCTTCCAAGAAACGGCGTAACCGTTAGGATAGCGCAAATCCACCACCGCCATCGCATCGATTTGTTGCTTGCCTAACAGCGGTATTGTTCTTAAAAACCGTTGTAACTTTTTTAATTGCTCTTCGCGCCCTAATAATATTTCCAGCCCTGTGGTCAACTTGATAGTCCACGACCAACGGTTGTTGATGGTAAATTCCGCCAATTCCAAGGATTCATCGGCAAGGGCGGTCTTAATTCCTTTCATGATTTCCAACACTTCCAACCGCCGCGCTTGCGGGGCGGTGACGATAATCAAATGCTGATGCTGATCCAAGCTTTTAGGGGTAAAAATCACCCCTTGTTCAGTAATCAGGCTATCCTTACCCCAGCGCGTGTATGCTTTTTTTTCGGTCACCTTAATATCGATGGTGTCCGGCCAAATACGTTTGACTTCAACGGTGTCCACCCAAGGCAACGCCGCCACGGCAAGGTGTATCGCCTGCATATTGGCTTCCAAAAAACCTGTGGTCACTAACGGCTCCAAAACCGTTTTGATGTCATCCTTGCTTAGGTATTGGAAAACGCCTTCCGTCCTGACGTATTTGATCGGCAAGGAGGCCATTTTCAATGACCACTTCAAACCACCATAACGGGTTCCTAGCCACAGCCCTCCAGCACCTAACAACAACGCTATCAGAAAGAGTTTTACGCCAATTCTGCTCATTACGCCAGACTGGTTTCCAACACCCGCCAAACTAATTCGGCAAAATCCATTCCGGCCTGCCGGGCCGCCATCGGCACAAGACTGTGGTCGGTCATGCCTGGCACGGTATTGATTTCTATCAATTGGTATTGACCCTTATCATCAATAAACACATCGACCCTGGCCCAGCCTTTACCTCCGACCACGGCATTGGCGGTCACCGCCACCTGTTGCAAGGCTTGCTCTTGTGCGGTATCCAACCCGCAAGGACAATGGTATTGCGTGGTGTTAGCGTGGTATTTGGCTTCGTAATCATAAAAACTGTGCGGCGTTTCCAAGCGGATGACCGGCAAGGCCACGCCGTTTAAAATCGCCACGGTATATTCTTGCCCGCTCACCCACTGCTCGGCATAGACATCACAATTAAACGCCGAGGCCGATTGGAAAGCCGCCACCAATTCATCACGGTTATGGGCCTTGCTCATGCCAATACTGGAACCTTCCATCGCTGGCTTGACGATGACCGGAAAGCCTAATTTGGCGATACAGCCATCAATGTCCGCTTCGCTTTGCAACAATTGCCATAACGGAGTCACCAAACCATAGCCTTGCCAACATAATTTGGTGCGCAGCTTGTCCATCGCCAAGGCGGAAGCCAATACGCCACTGCCTGTGTAAGGGATGCCCAACACTTCCAAGACCCCTTGCAAAACGCCGTCCTCACCGCCACGGCCATGAATGATGTTAAACACCCTATCGACTTGGACATCGGCCAAGGCCTCTATAGGGCTGGCGGGGACATCTACGGCCACGGCATCGACCCCGGAGCTTTTCAGCGCCGCATAAACCGCCGCGCCGCTTCTTAGCGACACTGCCCGCTCCGCCGCCGAGCCACCCATCAGTACCGCCACCCGACCAAATTTTTCAGGATTGCCATAGCGATGCGCCTGCATGTCCATTACTGTTTTTTCTTCACCTACCATGCAAACCTCCGTCTTTAAAAGCACACCCTGCTGTTTGGCAACGGTACGCTGCACCATTGCGATCAATTGTTCTATATCCGCCGCTGAGGCATTATCGGTATTGACGATAAAATTGGCGTGTTTTTCCGACACCCGCGCCCCACCCAGCTTGTAACCTTTCAGACCCGCTTGTTCTATCAAACGCGCGGCATAATCGCCAGGCGGATTGACAAACACCGAACCGCAACTAGGTTGGTTGGTCGGCTGAGTTTTCGCCCGTTGTTCCAACAAGGCTTTGATTTTTTGTTGGCTGCTGGCCGTATCGCCCGCTTCCAGTTTCAACAAGGCCGACAAAAACCAGCGCCCCTTCAAGCCTTTAACGCTACGATAAGCGATACTGAAGTCTTGTGGGGCGCACACCTGTACATGGCCTTGACGATCCAGCATTTCCACCTGATGGACGATAGGCCAAGTTTCCCCGCCAAACGCCCCGGCATTCATCCGCAAAGCCCCGCCCATCGTCCCTGGGATACCTGCCAAAAATTCCGCACCCAACAAGCCTTGTTCGGCACAAAAACGTGCCACTAAGGCACACGGCACGCCCGCTTCGACATATAAAAACCCCTCGGCGGTGCGGTACATCTCTTTTAAACGGTTTTTGGTGTTGATCACCGTGCCCCGGATACCCCCATCGCGAATTAACAAATTGCTGCCCAGCCCCATCCAAAATATCGGTTCGGTCGCTGGCAAGCCTTTTATAAAAGCGATCAGGTCAGCCTTATCCTGGGGA
>JAQTNZ010000471.1 GCA_028713595.1 Methylovulum sp.
GAAAAGCATCTCTCCGGCAGGGATTTGGGGCGTATGGAACCCACCCCTTCACTAAAGTATAGGGCTGCTGGATGACGGGTGGAAAGCAATATTGACGAATGTTAAAAACTTGATGATCGAGTTATAATTATCGTAGTTGGGTTAGGGTTTTTGGCATAACCTTAAATCCCCATAAATAGGGGCAAAAACCAACAGGATGATGGCATAACAACTACAAAACCATCCATATTTCCCGTTAATTGCGGGGTACTGACCCACCTTAACCGGCCTTATTCGAGAGGCCGGCCTTATTCGAGAGGCACATTATGCAAGATACCACCAAAGCGCTGTTAAATTATTTCCTGATTGGCATATTGGCGATCATCCCTATCGTGGTCATTTTACAAATTATTATTTTCATTGAAAAAATAGTGTCCGATCTGTTCAGCATCGTCTATGATTATGCTGATAGCTATGTCTATACGGGCTTGTTTTTCATTGTCAGTTTTGCGATAGTGGTGTCCATAGGCCAGAAAATTGTCAAAAAAGGCCGTCCTTGGGTCATCACTATTTTTGACAAAATCATTGCCAAGATCCCGTTCCTAAACACGGTCTATCGGGTGGTGGGCAAGCTCATCAACATGTTTTCCTCGCACGACAACAAAATCGGCAAAGAAGTGGTGTATGTCGAATACCCTAGCCCCGGCATTTGGGTGCCCGCCTACGTCACCAACCACCATGAAGGCAAATATGTGTTGTTTATCCCCACTTCACCCAACCCCACGTCAGGCTTTACGGTGATTGTCGATCAGGCCAAAATCATCAAATCGGCAATGGATATTGAAGAGGCCACCAGCTTTATTGTCAGTGTCGGTGTCGATTATAATAAGGCTTCGGAGATGACACGGTTGCCGTAACGACAACGGATCAATCATTTTTTATACATTGGATAAGACCATGAGACCATTAGCTAAGACCCTGTTCTTATTAACCCTATTCAATATGACCGGCTGCGATCTTGGGCAGGATGACGAATATCTGCCCCCCCTTAAGCCCCGGGCCAAAGGTGAACATGTGGAAACTTTGACGCAAGCCAAATTGGTTGAGCAAGTGCTTGCCGACGAAGCGCAGCGGCAACGGGAAAACCTCAACCAGCAAAGCCAATAAAACTGGCGGACATTAAAAAACCTCCTACGCGGACGTAGGAGGTTTTTGTGGAAGGCTTAAGCGTCTTGATGATAACGGACAATCCGCTCCACTTCGTTTTTGGAACCTAAAATGACCGGTACCCGCTGATGCACACCGGCCGGCTGGATGTCCAAAATCCGCTCATAGCCAGTGCTGCACAAGCCACCTGCTTGCTCGATAATGAAGGCCATCGGGTTGGCTTCGTACATGATCCGCAGTTTTGCCGGTTTGTTAGGGTCGCGGGTATCCACAGGATACAAAAACACCCCGCCGCGTGTCAGGATACGGTAAACATCGGCCACAAACGAAGCCACCCAGCGCATATTGAAATCTTTTTTGCGCACACCTTCCTTGCCTTGCAAACATTCTTCGATATAGCGTTGTACGGGCGGCTCCCAGAAACGTTGGTTGGACATATTGATCGCAAACTCGCCCGTGTCTTCGGGGATGCGCATATTCGGATGGGTCAGCATAAACTCGCCAATGTCCTGGTCGAGGGTGAAACCGTTCACGCCTTGTCCGGTCGTCAAAATTAGCATGGTAGAGGGGCCGTACAGCACAAACCCGGCGCAGACTTGCTCAGACCCCTTCGCCAGAAAATCCGCCAAGGTCGGCTCTATCCCTTCGCGGCAACGCAACACCGAAAAAATAGTGCCCACCGCCAAATTGACATCAATGTTGGAAGAGCCGTCCAAGGGGTCGAACATGACCAGATACTTGCCTTTAGGATAATGGGCCGGGATGGTGATGACATCGTCAATTTCCTCCGAAGCCATCCCTGCCAAATGCCCTGTCCAATTCAACTGGTTGACCATAATCTCATGGGTGATAATATCCAGCTTCTTTTGCACTTCCCCCTGCACATTTTCCGAACCCGCACTGCCCAGCACCCCAATCAACTGCCCCCTGCTGACTTTATGGGCAATTTGTTTGCAAGCGGTGACGATATTATTGAGCAGCAAGGTAAAGGTGCCTGAGGCATCAGGCCATTCACGTTGCTGTTCGATGATAAATCGGGTTAATGTTACTTTGTTGCTCATATAGCTCTCTTGCTCGGTTGAAAATCGGTATTAAGTAAGTGTGCTTGGAAAACCCTAACCAAAAAGAATGCCTGACAGTATGTGGTGATACTGTCATTTTGCATTATTTACACAATGGTTAAGTTAGCGGTGCATGATGCTTTCAGCAATTTCTTGGGCCTTTTGAATCGAAATGCCCTGATGAAAATCAATTGCCAGAGGATGTTGCGATGGCTCTAATTCAATAAAGGGGCGCAGCCCACCAGAACGCGGATGGACGTAGGTTTTGAGTGCGTAAGTATTTTCATAGTAAGGCAGGTAATTACAAAACCAGCCAAAATACCGGTCCGTTGTCTCAGGAGCATTGTAGGTTTCAACGTAACGGCCAAAGCTTGGTTGGCTCAGTGATACCCATACGCCCCACAGAAAGGGTTCAGAAATGCTATGGATAGGCACTTCCAGGCACACCCGAATAAAAAGATGCTCGCCGTCATCATCTTTATACCGGCAAAAGTCATCGTTAAGCTCACCCGCTTCCCTAACTTTGTCGGTTTGTTGCAAGTAAGGGTCAGGGGCGCGGAATGCGAAACTAGGTGAGCCTTCATGTATATTGTCGCATGAGGAACATTTGAAACTAAAAATGGCAGCCATGTAGATACCGCGAAGGCGAATGGATAAGGTTATTTCTTTTTAAAAAACTGGTTGTAAACCTTAAAAGACAGGATGGTGGCCGCCAGCATAAAGGTGATGATATTGGCAAAAACAATCGCTTTGTCGGCGATATAAATGCCATAGATCAGCCAACAAAACACCCCAGTGGTAAATAGGCTGTACATGCCCATCGATAAGGAATCGGTGTCACGGGTTCTGATGGTTAAAATGGCTTGGGGCAGGAATGAGCTGGTGGTGAGTACGGCGGCGATATAGCCTA
>JAQTNZ010000472.1 GCA_028713595.1 Methylovulum sp.
GGTGGAAAGCAATATTGACGAATGTTAAAAACTTGATGATCGAGTTATAGGCAAAATTGGCTCAATCGGAACACCTATTCCATTGAAAGTACAAATCACAAAATATGTTGGTACTAATAAGATAGTCATCCTTGAAAAGAGATATTCCACCAACGATTTAGTCGGTATTGGAACGACCCGCATTTATCGGTTAATTGATGAACTGAACATTAAAAAAGGCAAGTATCGAATACGACTGGAAACTGTTGGATCATTTCCTCAGTTAGCAAACACACAAGTTCAGTTTGTTCTTCACTATATTCGCGCCCCAAAATAATTAACGCGGTAAGCCCGTAGGTTGGGGTGAGGTACGAACCCCAACACAACAGGGTGTGTGTTAAAATGTTGGGGTTCGCAAGCTCACCACAACCTACGGGCTAGCCAGATTAACTAGGATTGAAAAGGCATTTATCTGGGTATCATTAAAAAATTAAACAAACACCGCTAGGGCAGGCCATGAAGTTTACATTATCTACTGACTCGCCGGAGTTTGGCCCAAAAAATGGACTTAGGTGGAGGCCACTAGGGTTGTTGTTATTGATGCTATTAACCGGATGCGAATCGGAGCAAGACAGGATAGATAAGCACCAAGCCACGGTTAATCCCGAAAACGGGAAAATCATTGAAGTCAACGGGGAGAAATTCCGCATTATTTATATTCGTGGGGTACGTTTTCGTTTTCCAAAGAACAACACCTTTATCATGGCTTCTGAATCCAGTATTCATATCCATCTGATGTGGCCCGACATACCGCCTGGTAAAGCTCCAGAAACAAAACCCATCGCGTTGGAAGGACGAATTGATAAAACCAACTTTGTAGAAGTTGTGGTTGACGAAAGAAAAGATCCGATTGAAAGTGACAAATCCTTAACGTTTGAGCAGCGGCATCATCTGAATTCAGATGACTATATTGTGCGGGACGATTTGCAGTTGGGCTTGAGGTTGTTCTGCTCGAAGCAAAATCCAAACTTTGTACATTATGCATATTCACTAACAAAAGATGCCTTGACTCCTTTGGAACGGGAGCCCGTAGTGCAGTCAGGCGGATTCATCTATTTTGACTATCTCCCCAATGTCGCTGTAAGGATCGAGATGATGGGCTGGATGGGTCTCATTAATCCCGATTGGAAAGGGATTTATCTCGGCGTAATCGAAACCTTAAACAAATACCGTGAGGACAAACCATAAGCTATTCTTTTTCTAAAGGGCAACTGGACGAAATACAACGCCTATACGATATAGCTAATGCTAGCAATACCAACTATGCAACGCGGTAAGTCCGTTGGGTGGGCTTGCGGACCCCAACCTTTCAACACACACGACCACCCTACTGTTTGTGTTGGGGTTCGTACCTCACCCCAACCTACGGCCCTCAGTTAGCAAACACGCAAGTTCAGTTTGTTCTTCACTATATTCGCGCCCCAAAATAATTAACGCGGTAAGGCGCATTACGGCCCTACCGCGTTAAACCGTTAGCCGCCTTGCTTACGCCTTGTCCAGCGCCGTCCCAGCCCTACGGCCAAGACACCCGCCATCAGCGGCAAAGTTCCGGGTTCCGGTAATAAACCCGCATCCGGGGAAGAGGAAAAGTTAATGTCCCATTCCAAATACTTAGGCGCGGACAGGCCGCTAGGGCCATCAGCGCCACCTTCCGTGTGCCCCAAAATAGCTTGGGTCACGGTTTGGGTCAGCGGGTTTAAGGCATAAATACCGTCCTGATAGCCGGCTCGGGTGCTAAAACCGTTGTTTCCGCCACCGCCCAGCGCGGCGATATAAACCTTGCCGTCAGGGCCTATGTTGCTGCCGAAGGTAAACTCCAGCGAACTATTGGTGGAACTGCCGATATAGCTTTTAGTGCTGTCATAGGTCGCGGTGCTACCCGACAACGTATAATGGAGCACACTGTCATAACCGCCACGGGTGTTGTTGTTGACATACAAGGAACCATCGGCGGCGACCGACAAACCGGAAGGCCTAAAACCACCCGTGCCGCCATAGTTGCTGGACGTGACCAAATCCTGCTCATTGCCAAGGTTGGCGTCCAGCCGGATAACTTTAGCGCCCGAGGCGTTGTAATTGGCGACGTAGACATCGCCGTTGGCCGCCAACGCCACATCATGCGCCCCATTGAACGCATAACTGTGGACAATAGCGCCGTTGGTCAAATCGATTTTAACGACCGCATTGCCAGCTTCCAAAGGCGCGTACATATATTTGCCGTCACTGGTGACCAAAGCGTTGCCGATGCCGGGGCTGCCGCCATTGTAGGCGCTGAAATCGACCGGGATGGTGCCAAGCAGTGTTCCGTTCATGGTGTAACGGCTCAATACGGTTGTGGCGCTGCCATGGCTACCGCCGACCAAGATGATGTCGTTGTGTGTGCCGTGGATGCCCTCTTTGACGGGGGCGCTGCCACCGCCGAGAAAATAGGCGTTGGTGGTGTTGCCGTTAATGCCATAAGGCGTAATGGACGTGACCGTGTTGGTGGCCTGGTCATACGTGTACTGGTAACGGTCAAGCTCGGACTTGCCGTAATCGCTGACATACAAATAGCCCGCCTGGGTGGCCGAGGCAAACGAAGCCAAGCCGAAACCGAGCGCCAAGGCTTTCAGACAGTTAGTTTTTTTGGATTTCATTGCTATCCCCTTTTAGTTATTTAAAGCCCGCCTTAGCCTGAAACCGATAGCTTTATCGGCCCTTGCACGCAGGGATCGGCCTATTGCCGACCAGCCTCTGGTATCCCGTCGCGGTGCATGGCTTTTAAAGGACTACAGCCGTCATATTCGTTAGGATTTATCTTTGATAACCTTTATCATATTATGGTTTTTCAAATAACATGCCAGTTTTATCGTTCTTTCATCATTTTAGGGTTTTAATCATACACGCGAATAACTTGACCCACAATAGAAAATTACCGCCCAGCCTTGTGATTTTGGGTGACAAATGGCTTGCATAAATGTGTTAGGGCGTAAGCCCGTAGGTTGGCGGTGAGCTTGCGAACCCCAACATTTCAACACACACGACCACCCTACCTTGTTGTGTTGGGGTTCGTACCTCACCCCAACCTAT
>JAQTNZ010000473.1 GCA_028713595.1 Methylovulum sp.
CAATTTTGTCGTCAATGTGTTGGCTTGTCTGGTCGCTTATTCGTACCAAGAAAAAAAGCCTTCTTTAGATTTGCGGCGCCAAGATTTGTTGCCTTTATTACAGTAAGGCTTATGTCGAACTCAGGTTAAAATAAACCGCAAACGCCCCAATTTTTTGATCTTGATGAATGATGAGGAACGCTTTTCGCCCTCTTATGAAAATGAGGCGGCGCGGCAATAGCGGTTGGAACATAGCAAAACTAGGCTGGAAATAGCCAGCCGGCCTTGAATTGCGTCGCCACTACATGGGCAGTACGGCTTGCGCCCTGCCCGCACCACCCTGTTTATAGGACACCTGATTTGAATGAGTTGGCATCGCTAAGATAAACGGCGGATTTTGCGCGGGCTTGGGTTGCATTAACATGCTAAACCCAAGCCTGTGATAGTCTGGAGGAGCTTTTAAGGTTTAGGCGGCCGCATCATGGCTGAACCGGACACGATCTTCAGCCGAACGGCCTAGGGCTTTGGCGAACCAAGGCGGCGGGGCGGCAAAAACGGCTTGGAACTCTTGCAATTGCGCCACCGCTTCGGTGACATCCGGCACCTTAATCGGGTAAATGTCGGCGCGTATCACTTTTGCCGCCGCCGGCCCGCCAATAGACTGCACGAACAGGACATGGCAATCCTTAATCAATTGGGCGCGGAACAAATTCCTGTCCTCGGCGCTATCCGCCTCAATGGTTGAGCGGATGTCTACCAGCCGATAATCCTGAACGGACAATTGGTAAACCAAAAAGCGGATGCAGGAGCCAAAATGGCCGTTAATCAAAGCCCCGCTGTTGGAACCGATGGCGACACGGATAGATTCGGGCATATCACCGTCTTTGTAAGTCTGGATGTCCGGCAAGTCTTCATCTTCCGCCTCATCGCCCCACAGATAACGCACGGCCAGTTTGATGTTCGCCAAACCAATGCCAATATCTTCGCCGTCTTCCTCGCCGTCCAAGCTGCCCAAGCCGGTTTTCAGGTTGGTGACGGTGATGGATTTCAGTTTTTCATCGGTCAACGGCGAGCCGACACGCTCATGCAGTATTCCCAACAATTTTGGCAAATCAATGCCGGGTAACATACGCGCCGCCAAAGCAATGCGTAAAGCCAGTTCACGGGGTAATGCGTCCATATCAAGCTCCTGGTTTAACAAGCTGGGATAAAAGTTTGAGTATTTTTCGGGTCGATGCCAAATCCAATGCGGTAAAATCATCGTGGTTTTTCAGCGTCCAATCAGCCCCAGCAAGCACGAGCTGTTCGACCACTTGTTCCCTGCCGCTGGAGGCGGCATACATCAAGGCTGTCGCACCTGAAGCGGGATTTTGGTAATCCAATGCGATACTGGCTTGTAGCAATGCGCCGATGCAGTCGCTATTGTCAGCATAACAGGCCGCCCACAAGGCGTTATTGCCGTAATCGTCAAGCACATCCAGACTTGCATTCTGTTCGAGCAAAAAGTTGACGACATCACTACGGCCTTGCTGGCAGGCCAAGATCAAAGGATAAACGCCCGTTGTGTTCTTTAAGGTTGGCTGGGCTATCGAGAAATAGTTATTTTGTAAAAAATCCCATATTTCCGTTTTCATCAGGCTTCCTGATGCTGTTCTTTCCAATCCGCATAGCCGCCATTGAGGCTATAAACGGCCTTAAAGCCAAAATCGCTGAAGAACTCGGCCAGATGCTCGCTGGCATGGCCGTAGTAACAATAAACCAGCAGGCCGAGTTGTTTGTCGCTACGTTTGACCAATGATTCTTTTAGGCCTTCATGGACATGCAGCGCATCATCTAAATGTCCAGCCTTATAATCTTTCATATCCCGGCAATCCAAAATCATCGGGGCGGTGGCCTTAATCAAGTCCTTAGCTTCGGCAACAGAGATTTTTTGGTATTTCATAGCCATATCATTATCTTTGTTAGGAAATTTCAGGCAACAGCAGTTTAAGCCAAACCACTGTCGTCCACTTTATTGTTCAGTAGGGTCGCCTCACCCAAATCCATGCCCCGGAATATGGAGCAACGCTTGAACACGTTCAAGGTTGGCGGTACGTTTTTATGCTGGCAAAATTTTGCCACCAATTTGGCAAGCCCCTTGATGTCACGGCCCGTCGCGTTCGGGAAACTGTCCGCCAATTGTCCGATCAGCCCCTCGTCCACGTCCAGCTCAAATTGGCTGCTCATGACTTGCCAAATCTTGCGCCTAGCCTCATTATCTGGCGGGTAATACTTAATCAGGGCGATACAGCGGGACACAATAGCTTCGTCAATGTCATCAACACGGTTCGTGGTCAAAAACAGCAAGCCGTTAAAATATTCCAACACCCGCAAAAACACCCCGACCACGGCATTCATGGCGATATTGTTATCGCGCCGTTTGATATAGACATCAGCCTCGTCGATCAGCATTACCGCACCCCAGCGTTGTGCACGGGTCAGCACATCTTTCAGGGCTTTTTCCATTTCCCCGACATTCAGCCCCAATTGCCCGGAATGCACCCGATATAAAGGCCGTTTGATGATTTCCGAATACACTTCGGCGGTTAAGGTCTTGCCGACTCCGGCAGGGCCTGCGCACAAAACGGTGGTGCCGCCTGACTTGCCGGCGACAATATCATCCATCAGCACATCCATTTCCGCAGTCAAAATATCAATCAGGTCAATTTGCTCTTCGCGCAAGATCAGCTTGTGCTTGAGTTCCGGCTGATATTGATAGGGCTGGATATCGTTGACGTGTACCCATAAATGGTGGTGCAGTTCCAGATGGAACATCAGCAAATAGCCGTGTACCGGCAAATCGGTGAACAAGCCTTTAGGGATCTCCGCTTGTGAGGCTTCCACTTCATTTTCGACTTTGAGGTCATAACGGTTGCTTTTGGCGGCTTTGCGCAAATATTTTGCCAGAATGTCGCCTTTGGCATCGGCGGTCAACGCCCGCTCGCTGAGGACGCTCTCAGCACAGACCAGACGGGCATTGCCACCTTCAGTGGACAGCACCACCACATCTTTACGCGCCCAATCGGTGTTGCGGTGCGTGGCGGTGGGGTCTTCGGCATAAAACCCCGTGC
>JAQTNZ010000474.1 GCA_028713595.1 Methylovulum sp.
CAGGCCTCCCGTCCCCCCCTGGAATTAGTTTTCCAGCCCGTCCCGCAGAACATCAGCGTATTTTTGCCCTGGCGCATTTGGGCATGTTGACCGTCAGCGGCAAAGACGCGGCGACTTTATTGCAGGGCCAAATCACCTGTAACATTAAAGAGGTTACAGACGAACAAAGCAGTTTGGGCGCGGTGTGCAACCCTAAAGGCCGGGCCATCGCCACATTCTTGTTGATTAAACAAGCGGATGTTTTCCATCTCGTCTTGCCCATTGGCTTGCTGGAGACGGTCAAAAAACGTTTGGGGATGTTCATCTTACGCTCCATCGTCACCATCACCGACAACACCAACGCGTATTGCCTGCTAGGCATTACCGCCCCCCCGGCGCCCTCCCCCGGCGCATGGTTGGCCACGACCCGGCAAACCTTCATCAGCGTGCATTGGGGGGCGCGGGCATTGATCCTTGCCACGCCCGATGCCGCCATCGCATTTTGGGCAGAACGGCTCAAACAAGGCTTACAGCCTGAAAACCCGGCAAACTGGCAGTTGCTCGACATTGAATCAGGCATCCCTTGGCTAAACGCAGAAACATCAGAAGAATTTGTCCCGCAAATGCTAAACCTGGACAAATTGGGCGGCATCAGCTTCACCAAAGGCTGTTACACAGGGCAGGAAATTATTGCCAGGACGCATTATCTGGGCAAAAGCAAACGCGGCATGTTGTTGGCGGAAGCCAGCATACCCGCACCGGAGCCGAACACCAACGTATTGGATGGTCGTGATGAAACCGTAGGGCAAGTGCTGGCGGCACAAACCGACGGGCAAAACTGCAAACTGCTGATCGTCATCCAACTTGCCGAAGATAAGCAATACCAGCTTAAACTGGCGGATGGCCGCCCCCTGCAAATCGTCCCGACAACTGAATATGACCAAAGGTAAAAGGCGGGGATCTATGGCTTCGCCCATCACAAAACCCGTGTGCTTTTGGTTTTAGCCTACCCTTAACCTTTGTTTTTATTGACTGTCATGCCCACTCCCATTGATAACCAAGCCATCATCCGTTTCCGCCGCTTAGGCACATTGACCATTTTCGCGGTGTACCTCGTCATACTTGCGGGCGGCATTGTCAGGGCATCGGGGGCGGGCATGGGTTGCCCCGATTGGCCCACTTGTTTCGGGCAGTGGATACCGCCGACCGACGAAGCCCAACTGCCTGCCAATTACCACGAAATCTACGCCCAACGCGGCTATGAAAACACCCAGTTCAATCCGGTAAAAACCTGGACGGAATACACCAACCGCCTCGTTGGCGTAACGATCGGGATATTGATTTTCCTGACCGCCTGGTCATCGCGGATTTTTCTGAAAACCGACAAAACTATTTTTTACTTGGCTTTAGGCAGTTTTTTCCTGGTGGGATTTCAGGGCTGGTTAGGCTCGACCGTGGTCGCCAGCAACCTGAAACCCGTCATGATCACCCTGCACATGCTGTTGGCTTTAGGCATTGTCGCGTTGTTGACCTACACCATCACCCGTTCGCAACGGGACTTTATCGGCCAGCTTGACACCGGACAACTGCCAGCCAAAATCCAAACCGTCTTGAAAGTGGCAATGGCGATGACTTTATTGCAAGTGGCAATGGGGACACAAGTTAGGGAAGCGGTGGATTTCATCGCCCACGAACACAGCTACATAGACCGCAAATACTGGCGCGATGATTTCCCCATCATTTTCTATGTGCACCGCTCGTTTTCCTCCATTATCTTGTTCACCAATTTGTGGATAGTCTGGAAACTGCGCCAGGGCGTTGCTAAGGATAGCTTGTTGCTACGCACAGGATATGCCTTGGCAGGCTTGATCATCACCGCGATTTTAGCGGGCGTGACCCTTGACCGGCTTGGCGTGCCACCCGTTGCCCAACCCGTACATTTGTTAATGGCGAATATGATCTTCGGCGTGCAGTTTTTTCTGGCGATGTGTTTGAATTATGCAGGAAAGCGTCAATAAAAATCAGCCTGCCAAACCTTATCGGCACAACGCCATTGGTTTGGCACGCAGCAAATGAGATAGGAGCTGTGGCTTGGCCACGAGGCAGGGAGAACAATCAATTTGAACAAAAACGTTAGGTTTTCCCCGGAAGGCATAACCTAACGTGGTTATGCGGATGATGATGCGGCGGGATAAAGGTAGGGGGAACCCTACCTTCGTATCATCACCACCGATCAGTTTTTAAGCTTAATGTAAAACAATTCCAGAATCTAAAGGGATTTTAGGGTTGGCCAATGTGTCGTCAAAACCGTAAGTATTGAGAATAACCCTACCGCTCTGATGGATGCCAACTCTCGCCCATGAATACATCCGGTCTTTGGGGTTGCCAGTTGAAACAGATGATTCAAAAGGCGAGCCGCCTGCACCTACTAACACCTGATAAGCGGAACCCGCTTGATTAAAGCCATTGATTTTTTGGATATTGTAACTGTGCTCATGTCCACAGAAATAAGTGGCCTTATACTTGACAATAATATCCCAGAAGGCTTTAGCCGCTATAGGGTCTTTGTCATTCAAAGAAGAAGTGCTGGATGGTGCTGAACCTAAATAATTATAGAAAAACGCCGGTTTGTGGCCAAAAACAAAAAAGTGTTTCGCACCATTCGTTTTGGCAATATTTAAATCATTTTCCAACCAAGTGTTAGGCGCGTAACCATCTTTGCCAACTGCATCCGTATTGATAACCACAAAGTGGGACGTACCAATGTCAAAAGAATAGCTCAGTTGCGCCTGGTCAGTGCTAATACCATCTGGATTGCTAACATAAGGTGCAGGAGTGGTTGCTAACGTTGATGGGTCATAATACGGGTTGTTGAAGGGGTTAAAATTAGTTGCGGACACACCCGTCAATTTAGCCAAACGGCTGGTATCAAGAATCAAATCCCCCATATTGTCTTTCCAAGCGGTTTCGTTCTCAACTTGGGCTGACTTACCGCAGCGTTTACATTGCACTTCGTGGTTGCCAGGAACAGGCACAAGATAAGTGCCATTTTCCATCAAATTGGCAATCATACCCCGCCAGAAGCCGTATTGTTTGTAGACCTGCATC
>JAQTNZ010000475.1 GCA_028713595.1 Methylovulum sp.
CCAGCTACACCGACCAAGGCGGCACGGCGGAGAGCAAGACCAGCAACGCCACGGGTGTGGTCGGTATCGTGATAAACGGCACTGCCACCGCCGACAGCCTGACCGGCACGGTGGGCAATGACAGCCTCTATGGCAATGGCGGCAACGATATCTTGAGCGGCGGCAGTGGTAACGACCGTCTTGATGGCGGCAGCGGCGTGGACACGCTGTTCGGTGGCTTGGGCAATGACGTGTATGTCGTTGACAACAGCGTCGATCTGGTGATTGAGGCCAGCAGTGGCGGTGCCGATTCGGTCTACGCGTCCATCAGCTATACCTTGTCGGCGAATACCGAAAGCCTGTTCCTGACCGGTGCCGCCGCCAGCAACGGCACGGGCAATGCTTTAGCGAATATCCTCTCCGGCAACAGCGCCAACAACGCCCTATCCGGCGGCGACGGCAACGATACCCTAGGCGGCGGTTTGGGCAACGACACCCTGACAGGCGGCGCGGGTTCGGACATTTTCCGCTTCAACACCGCCCCTGCTACCACCAACATCGACAAAATCACCGACTTTAGCGTCGCTGACGACACCATCCAGTTAGAAAACGCCATTTTCACGAAACTGACGGCAACGGGCGTGCTCAGCGCCGCCAACTTCCATATCGGCACGGGCGCGGCGGATGCCAACGACTTTATCGTCTACAACCAAACCACAGGCGCATTGTCTTATGACAGCAACGGCAACGGTGCGGTGGCTGCGGTGCAAATCGCCACCTTGGGCGTGAACCTAGCCTTGACTAACGCCGATTTTGTGGTGATCTGATAAGACACCGATAGTTTTTATCTTGTTGAAATTAAACGCACAAATCCTTAACTTAATGGCAGTGGGCTAAAAGATGACCAGAGACGTTGCCGTGCTTTCGTCTCTACAACAAGTTTTAGCAACCATCCTTATATTTTGGCTTAACCGAGGACAACCATGACTTACCCCACCACCCTATTACCCGAACTGATCGCCGCCGTTGCCGATACCATCAACCAGAACGCGGAGGCGGTGACGGCGTTGGATCAGGCGATTGGCGATGGCGACCATGTCATTAATTTGCAGCGAGGGCTACAAGCGTTAGTGGCGCAAAAGGCTGAGTTAAGCCAGCTTGACTGGGCGGCGGCGTGGCAAAAAATAGGTATGACCTTGATGTCCACGGTGGGAGGCGCGTCGGGGTCTTTATTGGGGACGCTGTTTGTGGCGATGGCTAAGGCGGCTAAAGGCCAAACACTGGATTTAAAAAGCTTCGCGGCAGTTTTTGCGCAGGGGGTCGAGGCCATGAAATTGCGTGGCAAGTCCGATGTTGGCGAAAAAACCATGTTGGATGTCTTGGTTCCGGTGGCGGTTTATTTGCAGTCGGAGGGCTGTACTGGCACCGAGGTGTTGGCACAGGTGCAGGCGGTGGCGCTGGCGGGTGTGGAATCCACCCGCGAGATGGTGGCGACCAAGGGGCGGGCTTCGTTTCTGGAGGCGCGTAGCTTAGGCCATATTGATGCGGGTGCGAAAAGTTGCCAGCTGATGATTTGCGCCATCAGCACGGTACTGTCAGCAACCCCAGCGTAAATGGGCGGTGTGTACGGGCGCGTCCCATAAGGCCAGCAACTCATCGTCCAATAGGCTAAGGGTGATGGAACAGCCGGCCATATCTAATGAGGTGGTGTAGTTGCCGACTAAAGAGCGGGCGATGTTAAGGCCTTGGTGCTGCCAATACTGGGCGGCCAAGCCGTAAATCAGGTACAGCTCCATTAACGGGGTGGCCCCGAAGCCATTGACATGCAGCAGTGCCGATTGCTGCGGGGCAGGGCGTAGGTCATCGTTAATGGCGGCGGCCAGTTGTTCGACTATCGCGCTGGCGCTGGCTAACGGCAAGGTGGCGTGGCCGTGTTCGCCGTGGATGCCCACACCCATTTCCATTTCATTGTCACCCAAGGCAAAAGTCGGGTGGCCTAAGGCGGGTACGGTGCAACTGCTTAAGGCTACGCCCATAGAGGCGGTGGCTTGGATCACCCTCTCACCCAAAGCTTTGCAGGTGGCTAAGTCCGCGCCTTGTTCGGCGGCGGCCCCGACTATCTTTTCGACTATCAACGTACCCGCCACGCCGCGCCGCCCCGTGCTGTGGTTTTTCGGCAGCGACACGTCATCATTAATAAAAAGGCTGGCGTTCGGGCAGTCCAGCATTTCGGCGGCGATTTCAAAATTCATCACATCGCCCGCGTAATTTTTGACGATAAATAACACCCCGCCGCCGTTGTCCACGGCTTGTGCCGCCGCCAGCATCTGGTCGGGGGTAGGGGACGTGAACACTTGCCCAGGGCAAGCGGCATCCAGCATCCCTGTACCGACAAACCCCGTGTGTAGCGGCTCGTGCCCTGAGCCACCGCCGGAAATCAGCGCGACTTTACCGGCACGGGTGGGTTGTTTGCGCCTTACAAAATAAGGCTCGGTGTGCAGTTGGACGATGTCGGCATGGGCTTTGGCAAAGCCGCCCAGACTTTCCGCCAGTAAGGTGTCAACCGTGTTAAGGAATTTTTTCATGACCAGCCCCGTTTGGGTGAGTGTTAGCTTAAGCGGCCAAGGCTTGTAACGCTTGGGTAACGGCTTGGATGTCCGCCATCACCCATGTCGGGCCATAATCCGAAGTGCGAAGGTCGGCTTCGGTGGAAACGCCTGTCAGCACCATCAGGCTGCGGATGCCGGTGCGCACCGCCCCCAGAATATCGGTTTCCAAGCGGTCGCCAATGGCGATGGTTTCGGTGGTGTCCGTACCCAGCAAGGCCATAGCCTGTTGGTAAATGATCGGCTCCGGTTTGCCGATGATGGTAGGCGTAACTCCGGTCGCCACTTGCAAGGCCGCCAAAATGGCGCCGTTGCCGTGGGTGATGCCATATTCGGTGGGCAGGGTGGTATCGGCATTGGTGCCGATGAATTTTGCCCCTGCGCGGATATTTAGGCTGGCGGTGGTTAGTTTATCCCAGCTTAAGGTTTGGTCTTTACCGCAAACGACCACATCCGCGCCTTGGTTGGGGGTTTTTTCGCTGTTAAGCTCGTAAAGTCCG
>JAQTNZ010000476.1 GCA_028713595.1 Methylovulum sp.
GACGCGCCGCGTCCCGTCTCACACACCGCAGCGCGGGTGGCACTGCATTCCCACGTGGCACGTCACTGCCATTAAGTTAAGGATTTGTGATTATAATATCAACAAGATAGGATTCACCGTTCGCCTGTCCTTAGACCACCCTTGTGGTGGAGCTGGTCGAAGGGTGGACGGTTAATCCGGTCATGGTTCGACCAGCTCACCACGAACGGATTAACTTATTACGACCTTAACTCAATAGCATTTTCTATATTATTGAAATTAAATCCATATTCCTTAACTTAATGGCAGTGAGGCAGGGCGGGAAGACATCCTTGTCGGGCAATTGCTTAAAAATGGGGCTTATTTAATTTTCAGCAACCAGCCGCCAGAGCCTTTGCAATTGTTTTGGCCTTCGGCATTAATGACAAGTCTTGCATAGGTGTGGGCCAAGGTAGCGGGTAGGGTGCCGTTGACTTGGATGCCGTCCGCGCCGGGCGTGGCGCTGATGGTGACAGGCACATCCTTTACCGTCACCTTAATGGTGGTCGGATAGGTGTTTGGGGAAGCCACGAAAGCAAAAGCGCTGGCCGGGGCCACTTCGGCATTTTCCGCCGGGGTAAAGCCGCTGAATTTGGGTTTGGTGCAGGCTTTGGCACTGCTGCCACTGCCATAAGACCAGCACGCGCCGCTGGTCAGCAGCAGCGCCAATAGCCACGCGCCGCGATGTTTTTTTGTCATGCCGCCTCTCCTGTCATTATTGTTGTTTAAAGTTTCCCCATTAGATTATCGGCTTTCAGGGCATTGTCAAAAGGGTGGTGCTTATTAATGGCAAAATCCGCCAGTTTGGCTATTGCAATTGGGTACGCTAAGTGGGATATTTGAACCGTTAGGTTGCCAATGCCCTGTGCGGCGTGGAGACGCTCTTTGGCAATGGGCATGACTATAATAACTATTAATGGCTTAACAAAAGTGGCGGGGGATTATGATGGCGTTTATTGGTTTGCTGGGGCAATGGCTGTTGCTGGGTTTGACCTTGCCGGGTACGGTCGAGTTGTTGGTGTTGACGGTCGCCGCCGTGTGCTTAAAACAACGTATCCCCCCGCCAGGCCTGCCCCAGGCCCCGTTGCCGCGTTTGGCGGTGGTTATGCCCGCCCACAACGAGGCGGCGGGGATTGCCGCCTGTGTCGCCCACCTTAACGCCAGTCTTGCCCACGCGCCCGGCTGTACGCTAATCGTCATCGCCGACAATTGCCAAGATGCCACCGCCGACCTCGCCAGCGCGGCGGGCGCACGGGTGTTGGCCCGCCATAATGACGCACAGCGCGGCAAGGGTTACGCCTTGGATTATGCGTTCAAAACCTTGGCGGCGGAAAATTTTGACGGCTTTATTGTCGTTGACGCTGACAGCCGTGTGGATGCAGGATTTGTCAGTGCTTTCCAGCAGGCGTTTGCCCAAGGCGAGGGTGCTTTGCAATGCCGCTACCGTATCGCTAACCCGGAAGCTTCGCGCCGTGCCAGATTGCAATATGTCGCGTGGTTGGCTTTTAATGAGTTGCGCCTGTCGGGACGGGAAAACCTGAAGGTTTCAGTGGGCATTTTGGGCAATGGCTTTGCCCTAAGCCGTGCGGTGTTGGCGGCGGTGCCTTATGAGGCGGGTTCCATCGCCGAAGATATGGAATATCATCTGCGTCTGGTCGCAGCCGGAGTCCGGGTGCGTTTTCTGGATACGGTGACGGTGCTGTCAGATGCGCCCAATCAAGGTGCGAACGCGGCGGTGCAGCGTAGCCGTTGGGAAGGTGGGCGCTTCCGGCTGATGCGCGAGCATATCCCCCGCCTGTTTGTCCAGGTGTTGCAGGGCAAATCTCGTTTGCTGGAACCCTTGGCGGAATTGTTGCTGTTGCCGTTGGCCTATCATCTGTCGCTGTTGTTGTTGGCGTTGCTGATGCCCTTGCCGGTGGTGCATTATTATGCCTTCGCCGCTGTGTTGTTGGTGCTGGCACATGTGTTGCTGGCGATCAAATGTGCGGGGGGCGGTTTTGAAGAGGTTAAAGCGCTGGCAACCGTACCGTTTTATATGGCCTGGAAATTGACCCTGATGCCCAGGCTGTTGCGCAACGCCCGTGACAACGCCCAATGGCAACGTACCGATAGGGAAAACTTATGATAACGTTATCTGTTTTTATCGTCACTTATAACAGTGCGCCACAGTTGCGCCCATGCTTGGACAGCCTGCGGGCGCAAACCTTGGGCGATATTGAGATCATCGTCGTTGACAATGCTTCGCGTGATGACACCGTGGCGATTGTCCGCAACGACTATCCTGAAGTGCAGTTGTTGGCAAACCCCAGTAATCTGGGCTTTGCCAATGCCAATAATTTGGCGCTGACGGTCGCGCATGGGCGTTATGTGGTGTTGCTTAACCCTGATGCGGTGATACCGCCCGACACCTTGCAGCAAGCGGTCAAGCTGATGGAAAAAACGCCCGATGCGGGCATGGGCGGCGGTTTGTTGCAAGGCCCGCAGGGCGAGTGGCAGCCTTCGGCGCGGCAGTTCCCCAGCCTGTTAAATGAGGCCTTGGTGTTGTCCGGTTTGGCGGGCCGTTTCCCCAAATCGCGTTTTTTTGGCCGCTTTGACCGCTCTTGGGCCGACCCTTCGGTCGCGGCGGTGGTGGATTGGGTGCCGGGGGCGTTTGCCATCTTGCGCCGCAGTTTGTTGACCGAAATCAGGTTGTTCGACTCGCGGTTTTTCCTGTATTACGAAGAGGTCGATTTGTGCAGGCGTATCCATGACGCTAATTTTAACGTCTATTATTGGCCGGAGTTGGTGATTACCCATATCGGGGGCGCGTCATCGGAAACAGTGGATGACCTGGCCTTTTCCAGCAGCGGCAAGCAACTGACGCTGTGGCGGATGCGTAGCCAATTGCTTTACTACCACAAATGGCATGGCAGGTTTTATGGCCGTTTGGTCAAGACCTTGGAGCAAACCTGGCACCGTTGCCGGGCTTGGCGCAACGCCCGCCGCAACCCTGCCAAAGCCGCCGAGTCCAGGCATATCGTGCAGCTTTGGCAACAGGCGTGGCAAGAAACCCAAGGCGGCC
>JAQTNZ010000477.1 GCA_028713595.1 Methylovulum sp.
CCCGACTGGAAAAAACGCAATTGGCAAACCTCGGCCAAAAAACCCGTCAAAAATGACGACCTCTGGCGGCGGCTAGATGCCGCCAGCACCTCACACACTATCGAATGGACATGGGTCAAAGGCCATTCCGGCGATCCTGGCAATGAACGGGCCGATGTGCTGGCAAACCAGGGCATTGATGGTTTGGGCCAGCTAACCCGTTAGTTAACGCCTATTTTTTGCTGTCCAACAAGCTTTTCAAGTCCGCAAAGGGATTATGGGTAGCCACGGGCGCACTGGATTTGTTAGTCCTGATTGTGGAAAAACGGGTCTCTTCATAGCGCGAATGCTCGTTGTCATGGCAATACAGGCACAGCAATTCCCAATTGCTGCCATCGGCCGGATTGTCATCATGGTTGTGGTTACGGTGATGCACCGTCAATTCCGCCAAGTTTTTATGGGTGAATTCCCGCGCACAGCGTCCGCACACCCACGGATACATTTTTAAGGCCTGTCCCCGATACGATTGCTCCCGCAATTCCTGGTCGCGGCGGGCCGCCATCACTAACTGGCTTTGCTTGTCGTTAGCGGGCAATGGTTTTTTTAACGTCATAATGCTTACACCTAAAAATTTATGTCAGTCTGTTGTTTATTGTAAAACGTCCTAGCTTTCAGCGATAGCCGCCCTCCCTACCCTCGTCTTGCCAAACCGCTTGGCAACTTACGGGTTTGTCCCTGCGCGTAACCCGCGCTTTTCCCCCAAAAACGCGCACATATATTGGTCGCCGCCATTGTAATTGACAATGGCCTTGTCAAAATCACACAAATAAGCCACCAGCCGTTTGTGCAACTGGATAATATCGCCTTTTTGGCAAGCGTTTTGGATAATCAGGGTTTCCGTACCCCGCTCGGGGATATGCAGGCACACCTTGCCGGCGGGCGTTTCTTCGGCCAAGCAAAGGCAGGACGGCAGCAACAGCGTTAAGGCTAAAAAAAATTTCATGGGCAACAAATGGGCTAGGGACATCAATAAATCACAAAACGGACAATACTTGATCTTGCTCAACTTTTTTCCGGCGTTTTTTGTTTAAATAGCGCCACGTCGACGCAAGCAACCATCAATCTTTATCCTGATACGGGGAACATCCTAATGAGCAGCGAAGTAAAAGAAAAAGACAATTTCTGGTTTATTGTTGTCGGTATTGTGGTGGCCGCCATTGCCGTCATGATCATGGTGAAAAGCAGCGAACATGGCAAGTTTGAATCGACCGCGAAAGCCATCGCCGAAGATGCCGCCAACTCGGCCTACCACAAATAAGGCTCCGCCTTATAGAGCCCATTACCAGCCATAGCAATTATGCCTGGGTCAAGGGCGTTGGCGGGTGCGGAAGCCTGCATCCGCCGACAAAACTGCCCCAATATTTTCAGACCGCCATTTTTATGGCACACAGCGTAGTTTTATTTGTTATTTATATCTTCCTCTACTTATAGCTGTCTGGCTTTTACTCTTGGTAAAAGCCAGACAGCTTTTTTTTGTCTATTATCTTGACCTGCTTGGTTTTGATTTCAATAATTTCCAGCGTTTGGAAATAATGGAATATCCGGCTCACGGTTTCATGGGCAATCCCCAGATGATTGCCGATTTCCTCACGCGACATGCTCAACCTAAATTCCAACTCCGAATAGCCGCGTATTTTCAGGCGGTCAGAAATTTGCAGGATAAAGGCGGCCACCCGCTCTTCGGCAGAACGCCGGCTTAACATGATCTTTTGCACTTGCGCGTCAAACTGGTTGCATGAGCGTTGCAGCAGGACCTGATAAAAACTGCTGGTGTTCAGCGCCAAGGCGGCGATCTGATGTGATGGCAAATGGCAAAAATTGACCGTTTCCAAAGCCACTGCCGTGCAGTTATGCTCCTGCAAGGACACGCCGTCAAAACCCAGCAATTCACCCGGCAGGATAAAATCGACAATCACCTCATTGCCGTTGCGGTCAAAATTCAGCAATTTCGCGCTGCCGGAGCGCAACGCGACAATACCCCGAAAAGGGCTGCCGGCATGGTATATCGCCTCGCCTTTTTGGCGGATGTTGTTACGGTTGACCAACAGCTTCAGATCGCCTATCTCCGACCTTTTCATGCCTTTAGGGATACACAATTTGTCAAGATTGCAGGTTTCGCAAGTGATGGCCGCCTTGGCGGCCAGTGTCATGGGCATGAAGGTCTATCCTTAGAAATAAAAGCTGCGCGGCAAAGGTCGGCGCATCAAAACAAGGGTCTTGCTTGGCAATCTACCAAAAACCTAAGCTGACCACAAGCGACAGGGCAAAACGTTGCCCTGCCGCAGGGTCAACCATCACCAAGTGTTGGTGTTTTTTGCAAAATATCGGCAACCACTTGGCTATTTTTGACCATCAAAGGATGGCACAGCGCCTTGACCTGAATATTGTCGGCCTTGTCCCAAACCGAGCTGGTTGCCGGCACAATCATCAAATCAAACGGAGTCCAATAAGAATAACAGGCAATGCCTTGCAAGCACGCCGTACTTTGCCCTAGCCGTTTGAGAAAATCACTGTCCGGGCGCATTTGCCTAGCGCCCGGCTGGGCTGACAAATAGGCCAAAACAGTGCCATGATGTGGCGAAGCGATGCTAAAAAAATGGCTGACCTGCTTATGTCCGCCCAATTCTTGCATATAATAACGCGCCACCAAGCCCCCCATACTAAACCCCACCAGAGCCAGCTTGGCATTTGTGTCCCCTATCGCCGCGCCGATGCACGCCTGTAGCTGTCTTGCCAAATAGTCCAAGCCTTTGCTGCCGTCATTAGGTGTCAACGAGGGAGCGAGGCAACGATGCCCCTGGTTTTCTAACACGGCTTGCAAAACCTTAACTTTACGCGAGGTGTCATGGATGCCATGAACCAAAACAAACATCATAGGCCTTTATCCACCCAAAACAAATTCGAAAGGCTCTATATGGGTTTCAAGGTCTTTTGATAAAATGTGCGGATGGAAACTTCAATCATCACTATAAAACATCTGGTCAGTGAAGCCCACTGTTATGCCACGATCCGGCAGTTGCGTTGGGCTGACGG
>JAQTNZ010000478.1 GCA_028713595.1 Methylovulum sp.
CAAGTAAACCAAAGGCTTAGAGTAAAATCTAAGCCTTTTTTTTGCCTAAAATTTTTCAGGTCATGGCAAGGAAGGCCTGTCTCCGCGCCTCGCGTTGTTCGGCCAACTCTTTTGTATCAACAAGCATCATGATCTCCTTACTTTATAACGGTAGTTAGGCCGCCAACTTGTCCGGCGGCCTGATAGTTCTAGCCAAACATCAAAGGCGGCGTTCACACAAATGGATTGACCACTTTAAGCCGCCCATCAAACACTTGCCCGTACTGCGAGTACAGGGTTTCACAGCCAGCAAGGCCGCCGCCACAATCAGCGAATCCCAATGGGAAAGCTGGCGGCGGCGGGTCAGGCTAATGGCTTTATGGATAGTTTGCCCGTTCACGGGGGCGATTTGGCACAGTTCCAACAGGCTTTCGGCAACTTCATGGGCTACCGCCAAACTGACACCCTGTTTGCGGGTCAATACGCTCACGGTTTCGTTAATGACTTGCGAACTGATGGTCAGACCTTCGGCAAGGATTGCCCTGGCTTTGGCTTGCCGTTCAGAAGGGTGGCCTACGGCGTACACCACGATATTGGTGTCGGCAAATTCAAGGGCGTTCATGCAGTTCTTCCCTATTAAACGGTGCGCCGTCATAAAGCCCCTGATACTTATCCAAGGTCGCCAAGGCCTTTTCCCTGTTCCCGTGTGGCTGTTGCGCCATTTTGGCTTGTAAGAATTCGGCAAAATCCAACACTTCCGCCGCCTGTTGTTCGGGTAAGGTTTTGACGGCTGCAAAAATTTTTTCAGCGATGATGCTCATGGTATGGGCCTATTTTTTGGGTTGTTATGGCTGTGCGGCTGTCTTTAGCGTGATGATATTATCGCCGTCCGGTCAGGTCATGGCCGAGTCATGTTTTTACCGCTGTTTAGGGTATTTTAGATAATGCCAGAGAAATGTACAGTAATAAATTAACAATTAAATATCAATTAGTTAATTGGTTTAAGGCAGGTATTACAGGGGGGTTAAAACTTATAGGGCGGGTGACTGTCAATCACTAGGTCGGCGGTTCGAGCCCGTCCGGGGGAGCCAAGTAAACCAAAGCCTTACATGCAAATGTAAGGCTTTTTTTATGCCCGAAAGAAAAAATGTCGCAATTTTGTCGCCGTTCAAAATAAAACAGGGCAACAAACCACAACAAAGCCGCAATGCTTGCCGAATCCGTTGCCGGATTTTTAGCACAAAAAAAACGCCATTAGAGGCGTGCCTGTTCCTCCATCCCCATGTCAATTCCCTACTTTCAACATCCATTGTGGGGTTTATGCCCCGTTAAGCAATAGCTCAAGCTCGTCTGTCTCGGACACATCAACGCCTCTCCTGGTGGTCGCCGACCGTCTTTGAGTCAGGAGCGTCCTCAATTTTAGCGAATAAAGACGACTGTTATCGGCTTAGATGGGATTTATTTGAAAAACTTTTTCGATTATTTTACAAAAATGGTAATAGCTCATAGAAAGGATAGGGGTAATATTGTTAACATTCATCCCTTTCCTAAGCAGGATTGCAGCCTTACCGTGATTTTGCGAAAAGATGAAACTTTTTTAGCGTCCACCCCCCCCAATTTAACAATATGGCTATATTACCCACCCATAAAACCACCATCGAATATCTCGAACATTGCCGCATCCAAGCCGCTGACGAACGCTTGGTCTACGTCAAACGCAAGGATGCGGTGGAGCAGCATTTCGCCATCCCCTACGGCAACACATCGGTGCTGTTGCTAGGGCCTGGCACATCCATCACCCAACAGGCGGCGCGTCTGCTGGCCTCCCAAGGCATGTTGCTGGGTTTTTGTGCGGGCGGGGCATATCAGCGAGGAAGGCCTAAAAAACCTGCATCAGGAAATCAAAAAGGTGGTCAGCAAATCCGGCTCGGTCGCCTGCCACCGCATGAGGGGACGTAACCGCATGAAACTACAATGGATTGCCGGACAAAAGTCATTTTATGACGACCAAGGCCGCTATGCTTTCCGCACCACCCAGGCCAGCAAAGAATTTGCCGCACCCAACCACGGCCCTTACGGGGAACTGCTTTATCTCACCCGTTGCCTTGCCGCGTTGTTGCACGACATTGGCAAAGCCACACAGGCGTTTCAGGGCAAGCTGTACGGTGCTTACTGTTACGAAGAATACCGCCATGATCTGGTCGGCTTTTTGATGTTGCAAAGCCGATTTGCTGCGGCGGGCTTGCCTAGCGACACGGTGTTTTTGGAGGGGTTGGCAAAACCTGACACGTTATGGGCGGATGCTGGCAAACTGTTTGAGCTGCCAACGAAAAACCCGAACATTTGCCACACGCAATTGGCCGATTGGCTAGGGCAAGCACCCGTATTTACCTTGGTCAGTTGGTTGGTGTTGACGCACCACCGCTTGCCGGATGGCTTGCGCGATATGGAAGTCCAAGCTACCGAAAAAAGCCAGCGCAGCACCCACGTCAATACGCTGGATATTAATCGTAACATTGCCGAAAAATCCGCAAGCCAACGCCCCGCTGGCGGCGCATTGCCCTGGCAAGATGACAAATGGCAACGCCAAGTTGCCAACATCGCCAAAAGAGTCAGCGCATTGCTGGAACAATACCCCGATTTGGCAGCCGATTTGACCGCCCACGCTGGGGATTGGATTTTGGCAAACGTGCATTACAACCGCCCCTTGCTGATTGCCGCCGACCATTTGGCGACCATTCAGCGTGATAAAAGCGAGAACAAACGCCACTCACTGACTGAAAATCAATTTAATAAATTATTAACAGCCACCGCTTACGCCAATGACCATAGAAAAAGCAATGGTTATTGGGGCGACACCGTTCCCCAACATCTGCGCCGTGTCGAAAAACTCACCCGCAAATTAAAAACCTTACTGGCGAATGTCGGGCATTTTCGCACCGCCCCAATCCCCGACTTGTCTCCGGCAATTAGCCCGATACCAGAACACTCGCCCTACCACTGGCAACAACAGCTTGCCCAAGCCGCCCAACAGAATCTTGACAACCGACCCGTGTTCGCGGCGATTATGGCGGAAA
>JAQTNZ010000479.1 GCA_028713595.1 Methylovulum sp.
TTTCACTGCCGCCGTGGCCGTATAATATTGGGCTATATCCACGCCGCCGCCACCGAGCAGCACATCATTACCCGCACCGCCACTTAAATTGTCATCACCATCCCCGCCATTGAGCGTGTCATTACCCGCATTGCCGATTAAAACATTGTTGCCGGCATCGCCGGTCAGGGTGTCGTTAAAGCTGCCGCCGCCGATATTCTCGATAGCGTTCAGGGTGTCAATACCAGCCCCGCCGGTGTTTTGCGCCACAGTCAGCGTCAGATTGACCGTCACCCCCGCCGTGGCCGTATAATACTGGGCAATATCCACGCCGCCGCCGCCGAACAGCACATCATTGCCAACACCCCCATTCAAACTGTCATTGCCATCCCCGCCATTGAGCGTGTCATTACCGCCCAAGCCAAACAACGTGTCATCACCCGCCAAACCGTAGAGCGTGTCATCACTATTTTTTACTATGGCATCGCCGAACAACACATCATTCCCAGCCGTACCCGTGATGCTCCCATCCGATATTGACCCTATCGAATGGACGGGTGTCAAGGCCACGCCGTTCAGGTTGACACTGGCAATTTGCAAAGACGAGTTGACGATCAGGTCACGCACATCAACGATGCCCACCGCCAAAGTAAACGTGCCGCTTTGGGTGAACGTATAGGTATAAAAGCGGTAAGCCGCCGACACCGTAGTAAAAGTGTCGGCAAGCAGCCGGGTCGCCGTAAAACTGGCGGAACTGACCGAAAGGAAGGCCGTGTCGTTATAGGTGCTACCGCTGGACTCATCGGTTTGGTATCTGTATGACACCACCACCTTATCCCCCGCTTGTGCTGTAACCGTATAAGCCACGGCAGACCCTTCGGTCGCATTAGCATTTACCAGCGTATCCAGTGCGCCAGAGGCCAGTCCCAGAAAAGTTTCCAGTGCAGCATCGGTGACAGAACCGGTACTGTTATTGATAAAATACGGTACACTGGTCGGCAGCACCGGACTTGCAAATTGCATCTCATTATTGGCTTTTGACATGGTATATCGCTCTTTAAATGGGTTGCAGGTGATAAGGCAAGGGGCAACAGCGCACATTTTAAAGCAATCGCCATGATCTCTTTGCCAAAATGTCTGAACACTTTTACCACAATAACCGCATAATAGCTGTTAACCGCTTCACAAAAACAAAGAAAACGCTACCGCCCATTTTAAAATGGGCAGTAGCTTAATTAACGATCCTCGGCAAGGCGAAACCCCAGGCCCTCAAAGCCTTGGAAACGCCATTCAGACGTTAGCCTGCGAGAACTTGTATGACGTGCGCTCTCCAGCTCAAGCTCAGTCAGTAAGTCGCCCTGCCATTGGCGGGCAAGCGAACGCAACTGCTCTGGATAATTTGGATAACTGATAAAAGAGCCGCCACGAAAAACGCGGGAAGGATTATCATTGGCTGCGCATTTATTTTCACTGCCGTCATAGCCATATCTCTGATAGGCCGAACAGGTCCATTCGGCCACATTGCCGCTCATATCATACAAACCGAAAGCATTGGGATGTTTTTGCCCGACCGGAAAAGCCCAGCCCTTCTTATACCAGGCCACCCTATCGAGAATATCTGAGCCACAATATTTCTGCAAATAATCCCCCGCCCGACAGGCATACTCCCATTCCGCTTCGGTAGGCAAGCGATAATGCCGGCCCGTTTTAGTGTTGAGCTTGGCAATATACTCCAACACACCCTCATAACTGACCATATCAACCGGGCAGTTGCCATTGTTATCACGGCTATCACTGCCACGATTGCCACACAAGTTATTATTATAAAGGTTATCCCCCATTACCGCAGCCCACTGCTTTTGCGTGACTTCATACTTACCCAGCCAAAATGGTGCCACCTTACGCGCGGAGTCAGTCGAAGCAAATCCTAAAGTAAAAAGTTCCACTACGTTTAGAATCCCGTTATTGATACCTTCATCACGCTTCGCATCAGGATCATCGATCTGCCGCTTCCCAATCCAAAATTCCCCACCGGGTATGGCAACCATCTCAGGGCAACCGCTGCAAGCGCTCACTGGAGGGGCTGGAGGCACATAAGGCATGGGGGGTGTGGAGGGCGGCGCAGGCTCCACCTTAACAACAGGGGTTGGTGCCGGTTGCAGACGGTTACGCGCCAAGGCGGCAAACTGGCCGTTGGGGTACTGATCCAGATACGCCTGAAAATCCGCCGGATTACTGCTATTTTTGATACTTTCCCAATAAACCAACTCGACAGGCAGGGTGGGTTGCCTATTGCAGCCAGCAAAGCAAAACTCGTTTTCCAGGCCACCTTCTTCCCATGTGTATTGCTCACCGCCGGAGGCTTGCTTGACCTCGGTACGCACCTTAATCAGCAGCTCGCCTATCGGCAAATGCGGCATGGTAGCCATGTATTTCAGCAAAATACCGGTGAACAAACCGTTTTTCCCGCCGATAGCACCATCCTTAGATTTTGTTCCCGGCTTGGCGGCGTAGGCGATCAGCGTACCCATAGGCGCATCCATTGATGCCAGACCCTCCAAGCCGGAACGGAAACTGCGCTCAAACGGGTTATTACGGCAAGCATCCAGAATCACCAAATTTAGGCCATTATGGGCACTGTCCATTTTTGCCAGCAATTGGTTGACATCAAACGCATTGTACGGCACTTCATCTTCGCGCCGGATGCCGGACTGCACCGGAATCAGGTAATTTTTGCCCTTGACTTGCATCCCATGGCCGGCAAAGTAGAACAGACCTACCATGCCTTCGCCCAAACGGTCGCCAAACTCACGCACCGCCCTATCCATGCCTGCCTTGCCTTGATCTTCTTTGAGGATGACTTCAAAGCCTAAGCCAGTTAAAGCGTTAGCCATATCCCGCGCATCGTTGACCGGATTTTCCAGCGGCGCCTCCTCATAATGGCTATTGCCCATCACCAAAGCCAATTTGCGCACAACGGCATGGCAGGGCTGCATGAAAGTCAGCAGGGTTAATAAACTGTACAAGATAAGTTTAAAGGTCATGAAGAATATGGAATTAAATTCACAAGGCG
>JAQTNZ010000480.1:0-1196 GCA_028713595.1 Methylovulum sp.
TGCCTCGACATCTAACCGTAATTTTGAAGGCCGCCAAGGTTATGGTGGACGCACGCACTTGGTTAGTCCTGCGATGGCCGCCGCAGCTGCCATTTCCGGTCATTTTGTTGATGTCCGGCAAATGACGGGCGCGTAAAAAAGGGCAGGCTAATGAAAATACCAACACTTTTACTAGTTATGCCCTAAGCATAGCGATGTTTGTCAGTCACCATTCGCGGTTTGGATAAAGACCTGGAACTGGTTGGTGTGGCGATCAGCCGAGTTTAGGGCATTGGTTTTCAATAGATTCAATCCAATTATTCTTATTCACTAAATCTATGCAAGCATTTACCCTATTGAATGGCCTTGTCGCCCCAATGGATCGCGCCAATGTCGATACCGATGCAATTATCCCCAAACAATTTCTTAAATCGATTCGGCGTGCTGGCTTTGGCCCTTACCTGTTCGACGAATGGCGTTATCTGGATCACGGTGAGCCGGAAATGGATTGTACGCATCGGCCTTTAAATCCTGATTTTGTTTTGAATCAGGCTTGCTACCAAGGTGCTGAAATCCTTTTGACCCGCGAAAACTTTGGTTGTGGATCGTCCCGCGAACACGCGCCGTGGGCATTGGAAGATTTTGGATTCCGTGCCATCATCGCGCCTAGTTTTGCCGATATTTTTTACAATAACTGTTTCAAAAATGGCTTGTTGCCGATAGCTTTGCCTGCAGCAATTGTGGATGGCCTATTTCAAGAAATGTGCGAAGGCTATCGTTTGCTTATTGATTTAAATAGGCAACAAATTACCACGCCAAATGGGCAGATCATTGGTTTTGAGATAGATGAAAACCGCAAATATCGGCTATTGAATGGATTGGATGATATAGCTTTGTCATTACAACATGCAGACGCGATTGCCAGCTATGAAGCCACACGTGCTAAAAGAGCGCCTTGGCTATTTGCGAATTAATTTATAAAACAATGGATTATAGTGGGTTAAAAAGATCATGACGAACAAAATTGCAGTGTTGCCAGGTGATGGCATAGGGACTGAAATCGTTGCCGAAGCGGTTAAGGTGCTGGATTATTTGAATGCCGATATGGGCTTAGGGTTGGAATTTGAATACGGCTTGATTGGCGGAGCCGCCTATGATGCCCACGGCACGCCTTTTCCTGAGCAAACGTTGGCGTTGGCAAAACAAACGGACGCTAT
>JAQTNZ010000480.1:1206-3052 GCA_028713595.1 Methylovulum sp.
TGGTTATAAATGGGAATCGTTGGATATTTCCGTACGGCCTGAGAAAGGTTTGCTGGGCTTGCGTTCCGAATTACAACTGTTTGCCAATTTACGCCCCGCTATTTTGTATCCGCAGTTGGCGGCGGCTTCCTCGCTTAAACCGGAACTTGTCTCCGGTCTTGATATTATGATTATCCGAGAATTGACTGGCGGCATTTATTTTGGTCAGCCACGCGGGATCAGGTCGTTGGAAAATGGCGAAAAACAAGGTTATAACACCTTAGTGTATAGCGAGTCAGAAATTCGCCGTATCGCCCATGTCGCTTTCCAGACTGCGCAAAAAAGAAACCGTCGCTTATGTTCGGTCGATAAGGCCAATGTTTTGGAATGCACCGAATTATGGCGGCAGGTAGTGACGGAAACGGGTAAGCAATATCCTGGCGTTGAACTGAGCCACATGTATGTAGATAATGCGGCGATGCAATTAGTGCGGGCGCCAAAGCAATTTGATGTGTTGGTGACCTCCAATATGTTCGGCGATATTCTGTCTGATATATCGGCGATGTTGACAGGTTCTATCGGCATGTTGCCATCAGCGTCATTGGACTCCGAAAATAAGGGCATGTATGAACCTATCCATGGATCAGCTCCTGATATTGCGGGTAAGGGTGTTGCTAATCCTTTGGCGACCATTTTGTCGGTGGCCATGATGTTGCGCTACACATTTAGCCACAGTGATGCCGCCGCGCGTATAGAGCAAGCCGTCAATACTGCCTTAAATGCCAATATCCGTACCGCCGATATTTATTCGGAAGGTATGCAAAAAGTCAGCACGTCAGCAATGGGTGATGCTGTAATTTCTGCTTTAAAAGAGGGGATCTAATGACTAAGCTTTATAATGTTGCTGTTGTGGGTGCTACCGGTGCGGTTGGTGAAGCCATGTTGGCGATCTTAGAAGAACGGAACTTTCCGGTGGGGGAGGTCTACGCTTTGGCTAGCAGTAATTCAGTCGGTAAGCGTATTCCGTTTAAAGGTGGTTCCCTTGCGGTGCAGGATTTATCTACGTTTGATTTTTCTAAAGCGCAAATCGGCTTGTTTTCGCCAGGTGCTTCAGTGTCCGCTGAATACGCCCCTAAAGCCGCCGCCGCAGGTTGTATTGTCATAGATAATACTTCACAATTCCGCTATGATGTCGACATTCCTTTAGTGGTGCCTGAAGTCAATCCAGAAAAAGTCGCCGATTATAAAAATCGCGGTATTATCGCTAATCCCAATTGCTCTACCATCCAAATGTTAGTGGCATTAAAGCCCATTTATGATGCGGTGGGTATTGACCGTATCAATGTTTGTACTTATCAGGCCGTATCCGGCACTGGCAAAGATGCTATAGAAGAGCTGGCCTTGCAGACCACTAGTTTATTGAATATGCAGCCTATTGTCAGCCGTGTTTATCCAAAGCAAATTGCGTTTAATGTCCTGCCCCAAATTGATGTTTTTTTGGAAAATGGTTATACCAAAGAAGAAATGAAAATGGTTTGGGAAACCCAAAAAATATTGGGTGATGATAACATCAAGGTCAATGCGACTGCGGTGAGGGTTCCCGTTTTTTACGGGCATTCGGAGGCTGTGCATATTGAGACCCGGAAAAAAATTGATGCTATTACAGTCAGGCGATTGTTGGCAAAAGCTCCGGGGGTGACTGTTATTGATACTCATGAAGATGGTGGCTATCCAACAGCCGTGACCGATTCGTCGGGTCATGATGAGGTGTTTGTTGGCCGTATTAGAGAGGATATATCGCATCCGCTGGGGATTGATTTGTGGGTGGTTAGCGATAATGTGCGTAAGGGGGCGGCTTTGAACAGTA